>JAJRRZ010000201.1 GCA_024279045.1 Alphaproteobacteria bacterium | reverse complement strand
CGCGGGCTGGATGCATCTGCTGGGCAACATGGCTTTCCTGTGGGTGTTCGCCGACAACGTGGAAGACAGCTTCGGGCACGGGTGGTTCCTGCTGTTCTACCTGTTCTGCGGCGTGGCGGCGGCGCTGGCGCACATGCTGCTGGCCCCGGCCTCGCAACTGCCGCTGGTAGGGGCATCGGGAGCAATTTCCGGCGTTGTGGCCAGTTATTTCCTGCTGTTTCCGCGCTCGAAGGTGCTCTCCCTGTTCGGCATTGTGCCGATTTCGCTGTCGGCCATGTGGCTGCTGGGTGGCTGGCTGGCATTCAACGTGCTGTTCCTGCTCACCGCACAGGGTGAAAGCGGTGTGGCATGGAGCGCGCATGTTGGCGGTTTCGTGGCCGGGCTGCTGGTAACGCTGATGTTCCGCCGGCACATTCGCCAGCGGCTGGCGCGCGGGCAGGCGGCGCGGGCCAGCCAGACGGCGGAGGAAATGCGGCAAACGCATGATGCGCCGGAAGCTCGACAATCACCCCGCGTGATGCATCCACAGGAGCAGCCACATCCGGCGGCGCGCCAGCCGGGCCGCACCCGTGAACCCTGGGCTTGAGGCAATGATCGACACCATTCTCGCGCCCATCCGCCAGACGCTGGATCACCACGTGCAGGCGCGCGTCCTGCCCGATGGCTCCGGCGTGGACGATCAGGGCGCGGCAAAAATCGTCAATCCGTTCGACGAGATCGCGCTGGAAGCGGCGCTGCGCCTGAAGGAGCAGGGCGTGGCGGCGCGGGTGGTGGCGGCAGTCATTGGCCCGGCGGAAACGGAAAAGGCATTGCGCACGGCGCTGGCCATGGGGGCGGATGCGGCAGCGCTGGTGGAAGTGGAGGAGTTGCCGGAGCCGCCGCGGGTGGCACAGGCATTGGCAGCGCTGGCGCGGCGCGAGGGCGCGGAACTGGTGATCATGGGCAAGCAGGCCATCGATGACGACCTGGGCGTTACCGCGCAGATGCTGGCGGCGCGGCTGGGCTGGCCGCAGGCGATGTTCGCCGCCGAGCTGCGGGTGGAGGATGGTGTGGCGCACGTGCTGTGCGAGGCCGATGCCGGCACGCGCACGCTGAAAGCCCCGTTGCCGTGTGTGGTGGCGGCTGATCTGCGGCTGGCGGAGCCGCGCTTCGTGTCGCTGGCCAATGTGATGAAGGCAAAACGCAAGCCCATCGAACGGCTGAGCGCCGCAGAGGTGGGGCTGGAAGTGGCCGAGGCGCACACACCATTGCTGAAGGTGGAGGCCACGCGGCGGCGGCGCGCGGGCGAGATGCTGGCGGATGTGGATGCACTGATTGCAACCCTGCGCCAGCGCGGGCTGTGGCCGGAGGGGCAAGGCTGATGGATGTGTTGGTGCTGGCGGCGCGTGACGCACCCGGCGCATCGGGTGCGCTGGTGGATGAGGAGCGCACGGCGCGGCTGGTGGCGGCGGCGCGGCGCTTCAGCGGCGTGGTGGATGTGTTGCTGCCTGCCGCGGCGGATGACGGTGCGGCACGCATGGCAGCCGACGGGCTGGCGGCCTTGCAAGGTGTGCGGCGGGTATGGTTGGCAGCGGATGCGCGGTTGACCGGCTGGCTGGCCGAGCCGCTGGCGGCGCTGCTGGCCGATGTCGTGCGGTGCGAGGGATATGCACGGATCATCGGTGATTCGTCGCTGGCGCACCGCGACGTGCTGGCGCGCCTGGCTGGGCTGCTGCGAGCCCCGGCATTGACGGACGTGGTGGACATCATCGATGCGGATACCGTGCGCCGGCCCATGTACGCGGGCGACATTCTGGCGACGGTGGGCATTCGGTCGGAACTGGCGGTGCTGTTGCTGCGCGCGGTGGCTTTCGCACCGGCGGAGAAGATCGCGGAAGAAGCGGCAGTGGAGGTGGTGGTGCCGGAAATGCCCGGTAATCTACCCTGTCCGGTGGAACTGCTGGAAGAGGAAGCAGGCGACAGCAGTGGACGGCCCGACCTTGGCCGCGCGCGCATCGTCCTGGGCATGGGGCGCGGCGCGATGGACACGGAAAGCCGCGCACTGCTGCTGCAACTGGCGGAGAAGCTGGGCGCGGCGGTGGCGGCAACAAGGGCGGTGGTGGACGAAGGCCTGGCGCCCAACGACTGGCAGGTAGGCCAGACCGGCAAGCAGATCGCCCCGGCGCTATATATCGCCTTCGGCATCTCCGGCGCACATCAGCACCTGGCGGGCATTGCCGATGCCGAAACCATCATCGCGGTGAACACCGACGCGGATGCCCCCATCTTCGCCGCTGCCGATCATGGCCTGGCAATGGATGCGCGCAAGGCGCTGAAAGCTCTGTTGGCAGAGCTGGGTGAGCACGTGCCGGACGAATAGGCGCCGAACAACTGCCTCAGGCTTTTTTCGGCAGCGGGCCGGGGTCGTCGGGCAACGGCGGGCGGCTGATGTCTTCCTCCGGCAGTTCGGCAACAGCCTCCGCGCCTCGTGGTGGGGGTGGTGGCGCATCTGGCGCCGCAGATGCAGCGGAAGAAACCCCGGCAGGGGGCGCGGCACGCTCGGCGATCTTCTTGTCCGCCGGGAGTGGCTGGTTTTCGGCCCTTTTCATTTCCACCTTGTCGGTTGCCTGCCTGGTTTCCGCACTCTTGTCCTGTGTGGGCTTGTCTGCCTTTTCCGGCTTTGCGGAAGATTCTCCGGACGTTTCGGAAGCCCCGGATGCATCGGACTTGTCGTCCTGTCCGGGTTCCTCGTCAGCGTCGCGCACTTTCGCTTCCACCATCTTCGGCCCATCATCCTGCGCCGGTTCGACGGGGCCTCGCGCGGGGCCTTCCAGCCATTCCCGCGGCACTGGCTCGGCCAGAGCCTGCGCGGTGGTGGAGGCAGGCACATCCTGCCAGCGGAACGCCCCCAGCGTGCCATCGGGCGTAACGGGCAGCCACTGCGGCGAGACGATGCCATCGGCCACCCAAGCTGGGCCGGGCCGTGCGCGCCGCGCACGAGAGAGCCATTCGCGCACCCGGCCAATATCGCCGGAGCGGGTTTCCTCCAGCTCCGCCAGTAACAGGAAGATGCGCGCGGAAGGGTTGTCCTCCAGCCGCGGGCGCAAGGCCTCCAGGGCGGTATCCCAATCCTGTGCATCGATGGCGGCGCGGGCCAGCGCCACCGCGCCTTCCTCACCGCCATGTGCCTTGTGCAGCAACTGCCGCACACGCACCAGCCTGTCGGCGGGGGAATCGCCACTGCGCAGATGGGCATAGACCTCGGCAATATCCGGATGTGGCGTGCGCTGCCAGGTTTGCTCCAGCACCTTCGTTGCCTTGCGCAACTTGCCGCGCGCGGCCAGCAGGCGGGCGGCCACCAGCGCGGCAGGCACCAGCGATGGATCAAGCTTGTGCGCCTGCAGGGCTGCCTGCAGGGCGCTGTCCGGCGCGCTCTCCTCCAATGCTTGTGCCTCTGCCGCATGGGCCACGGCCAGCAGGCGGCGCTCTTCGGCCTTGTCGATGAGCTTGTTCTTGCGCATTTTCGTCAGTAGTGCGCGCACCCGCGGCCAGTCGCCAGCCAGCGCTGCCCCGCGCAACACGGCCTCAGCCGCCCACGGCAGGGTGGGATAGCGGCGCAATGCCTGCTCGGCCACCGCAAGGGCGGCCTGGGCATCACCTTCACGCAGGGCAATGTCGTAAAGGCCGCGCAGGGCGGCAGGTTCGGCTTGCGGCTCGTCCTTCAGGCTGTCGAAATGAAAGCGCGCCGCCTGCAACTCGCCCGCCGCCAGCGCCGTTTGTGCCTGCACCAGCCGCGCCAGCGGATCCGCCGGGGCCAGCCGCGCCGCTTTTTGCGCCGCCTTGCGGGCCTGTGCGGCATCACCGGCCAGCAGGGCGGTAACGCCGGTGGTTACGGCTTCCTGTGCCTTGCGCCTGCGCCGCCCACGCAACATGTCGGCAAAGGCGAAGGGCGCGCCGATGAGCCAGCGCAACAGGCGGAAGACGATCCACATCACCAGAATGCCTACGAGCAGCACCGCCAGCGCCAGCGCCACGGGCATGTCTTCGATGCGCCAGCCAAACCATTCGATGCTGATGGTGCCGGGATGCGACGCCAGCCACGTTACTCCCCAGGCCAGCCCCGCCGCTATGAGAAACCAGATAATCAGCCGCCACATGGAATGCCCCTCGCCCCCGTCAGTCTTGCCGTATCGTTGTCATGCTCTTCTGTTGCCAAATGGCCCTGCGCCGTGCCGAGCATTGCCCGCGGGCGAATGGCCGCCGCGGGCCGCTATCTCATTCGCCGCCGCCACGGGTGCTGCGCCTCAGCACGGCCTCGGCCAACTCGTTGAGCGCCTTGTCCACCGCCAGCCGCGCCCTGGCCTGCGCGGCCCATTGTGCCACGTCCTTGGGCATCTTGTCCTTGTGCGGCATCAATTCGGCCAGCGCTGCGGCCAGCCCACCGCTGCGCATTGCCTGCTCGGCTGCGGCCAGCACCGCCGGCCAGTCCACCTCGTCGGCACGGCGCACTTTCACGACCTGCATCAGTTTGTCCTTCAGCGCACCTATCGGGTCTTCCGCGGCAGGTTTCCGAGCCGGCTTGGCCGCCTCGGACAACCGCTTGCGCAAATCCGCAAGCTGCCTGGCCAACGCGGCAGTGGTGGGGACGCCCTGTTCACTGTAGCGAGAGAGCGCGTCCAGCCCCGGTGCGTCGGGCATCAGTGCGGCAAGCCTGCCAAGCTCCGCCTTGTAGGATTCTCCGGCATTGGCCTTCTCGCGCAGAGTAGCATAGGCCACGCCTTCCGGTGGCGGGGTGAACTTCGGCACCGGCGGATTGGCCTTCAGCTCCTGCGCCGTGGTCAGCGCCGCCTTGGCCTGTTGCGCAGCCTGTTCAGCAGCGGCCTCGGCCCGCTGGGCCAATGCGCGCAATTCTTCCTGGGCACGGATGAGAGCCTCTTCCTGCTTGGCGATGCGCGCCTCCAGCGCCTTGAAACGGGCCGGATCGGCCCCCTTGCGAATCTCGTCTATCTGCTCCGCCAGATGGGCGATCTTCTGCTCAAGCTGCTTGCCGGAGAGCTTCAGCGTGGCGATGCTAGCGGCCATGCCGGCACCTGCTCCGGCGCCTGCTCCGGCAGCCGCGCCCGTGCCTGCCATGCCGGAATCAGCCGCCGCCGGTGCGTCGGAGGCCATTTCGGCCAGCGCCTGCTTCAGCGTTTTCATCTGTTCGCCAAGTGCGGCAACGGACTTGTCCAGCGTTTGTGCGCGTTGGCCAAGCTCCTCCACCTGGCCGGGCAGCTTCTCCAACGCGGCGAGCTTTTCTTCCAGCGCCTTGACCCTCAGCGGCAATTCGCCCCCGTCGGATTTCGACATCTCGCGCACGGTGGCGGAAAGCGCAGCCTGTTCTTCCTGCACCTGCTGCAAGCGATTCTTCAAGGCCGCAACTTCTCCCGCCAGGGCGGAGGCGCGCTCGCTGGCGGCAAGTTTCTGCTCCATCGCCGCCAGCTGCTGCTGCAATGACTGGATGGTCTTCTCCGGGCCGTATTGCTGATACAGCCAGGCGCCACCGCCCGCCGCGCCACCCAGCGCCAGCAGGCCAAGCAGCAGTTTCAGCCCCGTGCGGCTCTTTTTTCTTTTTGTCTCCTGCCCGGGCGAGCCCCCGGCTTCGGCAGGCTTTGCGGATGCTTCTTCCTTGCCCGGCTCCTTGCCGGATCCAGACTTCTTGCCCGCGGCAGGCTCCGCTGCAGGTTTTGTGGTCTTGCCGGCCTTGCCGGTCTGCTTCGGCTTGCCGGAATCTGCCGCGCTCGCCTTGCACCCGGCAGCCTCTTGCGATGCAGTCTTGCCGCTGCCGCCATCCTTGCTGCCGCTGTCCCCGCTGCTAGCAGGTTTTCTGTCCTTGCCCACCTCGCCCACCTTGCGCGCCTGCACGTCGATCACCGGCGGTTTCGCCGCACCGCTCTTTCCGGGTTTTTTGCGGTTCTTGTCGTCAGGCATTACCCCCACCCCCGTGTTGTCGAAAATTGTCCACACGCGCGCCACTACCGGAGCGCACCAGGCACTCCAACCCGATAGCACGGTTTAGGCACTTTGCGCCACGAGGGCAATGCGCACATTCAGCGCACGATGACTTTCGTGCCCACGGGCACGCGGTCGAACAGCTCGATGATTTCCTCGTTCAGCATGCGGATGCAGCCCGAAGACACCGCGCCACCGATGGTCTGCGGGGCATTGGTGCCATGAATGCGATACAAGGTGTCGCGGCCATTTTGATACAGATACAGCGCCCGCGCGCCCAGTGGATTGTCGATGCCGCCGCGCATGACATCGGGCAGGCGGCGGCCATATTGCGCCAGCTCGCGCTGGATCATCTCTTTCGGGGGGCGCCAGTCCGGCCACATGGCCTTGCGCCCCACGTAGGCCGTGCCCGACCACTGAAACCCGGCCCGGCCCACGCCAACGCCATAACGCATCGCCCTGCCGCCGGGCAGAACATGATACAGTGCTCTCTCGGCGGTAACGATGATGATGGTGCCGGGCTTTTCCGGCCCGTTCCAGGAAACGATGCGGCGCCCCCGGTAATGGGCGGAACGCGCGCCACCACCGAACAGCGGCGCGAAGCGGATGCCGCCCTGGGCAAAGGCGGTGCTCGCCGCGCTGACGAACAGTCCCGCCAGAAGGAATCTGCGCGAATGCATGGATACAATCTCCCCCGATGTGTTCATGGCCGATTCACCATGGCTTTCACCGGGGATGATAGCTGACCATCATTTAATGACGGCTTGGCGAATATCCTTTACAATGTGTTGAGGAAGTTTTCGTCCATTTGCGCGCGGCGTGCCGCCTCTTGCATGGCATCGCCAATATGGCCACATGTGTGGGCAAGCCATGACCATGCGTGGGAAGGCATCGCCACCATGCAGCCATATGGCGCGCGGTGGCGTTCGGAGCGTTTCAACATTGCAATTCGGGGAACGGAGAAGGAGGAAACATGCAGAACTATGACATGAACCGTGTGGCGCGCACCCGCACCACCACCGCTGCGGCGGTGGACGAGGGGCTGCGCTCCTACATGCTGCGGGTTTACAACTACATGGCGCTGGGCGTGGCGTGGACGGCCATCGTCGCGCTGTTCATGGCCGCCAATCCGGCACTGATGATGACCGTGGCCGGCGGCGTCATGAAATGGGTCCTGTTCGCCGCCATTCTGGGGCTGGGCTGGTTTGCGCCGCGGCTGATCTTTTCCGGCAATGCGGCAACGGCCTACCTGGCCTATGGCGCTTATGCCACGCTGTGGGGACTGCTGATCTCGCCGATGATCGCCTACTTCATGGGCGTTGACGGCGGCACGATGATCGTGCGCGCATTGCTGATCACGGCGGTTACTTTCGGCGCCACGTCGCTGGCGGGCTATGTAACGAAGAAGGACCTCTCCGGTTTTGCCGGGTTCTTCTTCATGGCCAGCATCGGTCTGCTGATCGCCATCGTGGTGAACGCCATCTTCTTCCAGTCCACCATGATGAGCCTG
>JAJRRZ010000200.1 GCA_024279045.1 Alphaproteobacteria bacterium | reverse complement strand
TTCCCCGACTACGAACGCGTCATCCCGCAGGGCAACGACAACAGGCTGGAGGTGGACACCAAGCTGTTCGCCCAGGCCGTCGATCGTGTTTCCATCGTCTCCTCCGACAAGGGGCGCGCGGTGAAGTTCGTCATCTCCGCGGATACCCTGTTGCTCAGCGTCAACAACCCCGATGCTGGATCGGCGGAAGAGGAGTTGGCCGCCAGCTTCTCCGGTGCGGAGATGGAGATCGGCTTCAACGCCCGCTACCTGCTGGAGATCGTCGGCCAGTTCGAGGGCGATACCACGGTGTTCGAGCTGTCCGATGCCGGCTCGCCAACCATCGTGCGCGACACCGAAGAGCCGCTCGTGCTGTATGTGCTGATGCCCATGCGTGTGTGAGCAGCCGTGTGGGCTGTCCCGGCGCGGCAGCGTGCTGCGCTCTTGCAGCATGCAGGGGCAATCACATTTGGTGCCAATGGACGTTACATGTGAGTAGCAATGTCCCCATTTCGCGTCATGCCCGGCAATGACGAACAGGAAGAGCATTTTACAAGTCGTCCATCGCAAATGTCCCAGATGTGATTGCCCTGTGCAGCATGGTCGTGGTCTTTTCAGCCGTGCGCCTGCCTGCTATGACCCCTTGCGAGGGCAGATGGAGCAGTTGCTCCGTTGCGTATTTTTCCATCAGGGCAAGCAGCCATGAGTAACCTGAAGCTGGCGGTGGTCGGGGCAGCCGGACGCATGGGCCGCGCCATCACCCGTGTGTTGCAGGAAACCTCCGGCGTGGAGGTGGCCGGCGGGCTGGAGGCGAAAGGCTCGCCGCACGTCGGGCAGGACATGGGCGAACTGGCGGGCATTGGCGTCATCGGCGTGCCGGTGAGCGACGAGCCATTGGCCCTGATGACCCATGTGGATGGCATCATCGACTTTTCCACCCCGGAGACCTCGGTGTTCCTTTCCGAGCTGACGGCGCAGGCGCGCATCATCCATGTCATCGGCACCACCGGTTTCAATGCCGAACAGGAGCAGGCCATTGCCGCCGCGGCGCGCCATGCGCGCATCGTCAAGGCCGGCAACATGAGCCTCGGCGTGAACCTGCTGGTGGCGCTCACCCGCAAGGTGGCCGCCCTGCTGGGCGAGGAATACGACATCGAGATCGTCGAGATGCACCACCGCCACAAGGTGGATGCTCCCTCCGGCACTGCCCTGATGCTGGGCCGCGCCGCCGCGGAGGGGCGCGGCATCGAGCTGGACGAAAAGGCCGTATGGTGTCGCGAGGGCCACACCGGCCCGCGGCCCGGCGGGGCCATTGGCTTTGCCACCTTGCGCGGCGGCACGGTGGTGGGCGATCACACTGCCATGTTCGCCGGGCCGGAGGAACGCATCGAGTTGACGCATCGCGCCGGTTCGCGCGAGATATTCGCCCGTGGCGCGGTGAAGGCGGCGCTTTGGGCGCAGGACAGGAAGCCCGGCCTGTATTCCATGCTGGATGTGCTGGGGCTGGCCGATCTGTGAGCGATCCGTGAGCAACGAACGGGCGGCCCGGGGCGGGTGCCGCCGCATGAAGGACGAAGCGACATGACAGGCACACTGGTGCTGGTGCGGCATGGCCAGAGCGAATGGAACAGGAAAAACCTGTTCACCGGCTGGGCCGACGTTGACCTTACCGAGCAGGGAGTGGAGGAAGCGCACAAGGCCGCCGCGCGGCTGCAGGAGCGCGGCCTGACGTTCGATGAGGCCTTTACCTCCGACCTGATCCGGGCACAGCGCACGCTGGACATCATTCTTGGGGATATCGGCCAGCGGGATATTCCCATCACCCGCGACAAGGCGCTGAACGAGCGTGATTATGGCGATCTCGTCGGCATGAACAAGGATGACGCGCGCAAGAAGTGGGGCGAGGAACAGGTGCATATCTGGCGGCGCTCCTACGACGTGCCGCCGCCGGGTGGCGAGAGCCTGAAGGACACCGCCGAACGCGCCGTGCCCTACTTTCAGAAACATATCCTGCCGAAGGTGGAGAAGGGCGAGAATGTGCTGGTTTCCGCCCATGGTAACTCCTTGCGCGCCATCATCATGTGGCTGGAAAAGCTCTCGCCGGAAGAGGTGCTGAAGCTGGAGCTGGAAACCGGCGTGCCCATTCTTTACGAGCTGGATGAGCAGGGCAACGTGGTGCGCAAGGAAGTGCTGGAGCACAAG
>JAJRRZ010000199.1 GCA_024279045.1 Alphaproteobacteria bacterium | reverse complement strand
GACATCGCGGCCATGGCCACGAAAACCGGTGGCAACCACGAACAGCTCGGCGGAATCAGGGCGCGAGGCGGCGGGCTTGAAGTGGCGCACCTTTGCGAAGTCGCGCTTCAGGGCGGCAAGCAGCTCGTTCTCGGTGCCGCCACGCAGCACCTTGGCAACGAAGCTGCCGCCAGGACGCAATACCTGACGTGCGAAATCGGCGGCGGCCTCGGCCAGCGCCATGACGCGCAAGTGGTCGGTCTGGCGGTGCCCGGTGGCGTGGTCGGCCATGTCGGAGAGCACGGCATCGGCCCGCGTGTCGGCCAATGCGCGCATCAGCGCTGCGGGGGCATCGTCGTCGTAGAAGTCCTTGTGCAGAATCACGACGCCGGGAATGGGCTCCATGCCGTGCAGGTCGATGGCCACCACCCGCCCCTCTCCTTGCGCGGCCCGCACACGCTGCGCCGCCACCTGCGACCAGCCACCCGGCGCGGCGCCCAGATCGACCACCTTCATGCCGGGCTTCAGCAGATGAAATTCATCGTCGATGCCGACGAGCTTGAAGGCGGCGCGAGAGCGGTAGCCTTGCTCCTTCGCCAGTTGCACGAAAGGATCGTTGAGCTGGCGCTGAAGCCAGCGGGCCTGCTGGCTGGTGCGGCCACGCGCCTTCTTCAGCCGCACCTTCAGGCGGCGCGACTTGCCACGCCCCGAATCGCCACGCTTGCGGCGCATGCCTTCAGGTCTGCGCGGGCCTGCCATGGCCGTCCTCCTCCATGAGCTGGGTGAGAATGCCCTCGCGCAGGCCCCGGTCAGCGACACGTATGCGCGGCGCCGGCCAGGTGGCAAGGATTTCCTCCAGAATGGCGCAACCGGCAACCACAAGGTCGGCGCGCTCCGCCCCGATACAGCCCTGGCGGCGGCGCTCGGCCAGGCTCATGCCACGCAAGGCGCTGGATATATCGCGGGCCTGCTCCGGCTCCAGCCAGCAGCCGTCCACCCGCGCCCGATCGTAGCGTTGCAGGCCCAGAGCGACGCCGGTGATGGTGGTAACGGTGCCGGAGGTGCCCAACAGGTGGCACGGCATGGCTGGCAGACCTGCGGCATGCAGCCGCTTGGCAAAGTCGCGCAGCACGGGGCGCACATGCGCGCGCATGGCCTCGTAGTCCTGTTCGGAGATGATATCGCCGCCGAAACGCTCCGAGAGGGTAACCACGCCCTCTGGCAGGGAGATCCAGTCCCGCACACGGCGCGTGCCTGTGTCGCTCTCCACCCACAGCAATTCGGTGGAGCCACCGCCGATGTCGAATACGAGCACATGGCGTGCATCCGGTGCGATGAGCGGGCAGGCGCCGGTTACCGCCAGTTGTGCCTCGGTCTGGGCATCGATGATCTCCAGCTGCAGCCCCAGCTCCTTTCGCACCTGATTCAGGAAAGCCTCTCCGTTGGCGGCGCGGCGGCAGGCCTGCGTGGCGATCAGCCGCATGCGGCGCACGTTCCAGAAACGCAGCTTGTTGGCGCAGATGCGCAAGGCCTCCAGCGTGCGCGCGCAAGCGGCATCGGAGAGCCGCCCGTGGCGGCTGACACCCTCGCCCAAGCGCACGATGCGCGAGAAGGCATCCACTACATGGAAGCCCCCTTCCTGGCGGGGCCGGGCAATGAGCAGCCGGCAATTGTTGGTGCCCAGGTCCAGCGCTCCGTAAAACGGCCCGCCCTGTTCGCGCAGCCGCAGCAAGCGGCGCACGTTACGCTGGCGGCGTTCCGCGCTGTCGTGGGCGGGGCGCACCCTGTCTTGCTGTTCGCGTCTCGACATTCTCTCTTGCCATTACGCAGTCCATGCACCGCGCCCGATGCCGGAAACAACTGGCAACGGGCCGGTTAAGAGGCTGTTCACCAACAGGCGGTAGCCTGCAACCCAAGGCGGGGGATGAATCATGCCGCATTCCCCCACATCCTAACGCAACAGGTAGACAAGCCATGCGCTATTTTTCGCTGGCCAGGGATTGCGACAGCCAGAACAGCTCGCTGCTTTCCGAATACACGGAAAATCTGGGCATGGCCATGATGCGCCGCAAGGCCATGCTGGCGCTGAAGGCTGCACGGCTGGAGGCGGAGATGTCGCTGAAGGCGCGAACGGAGTTCGTGGCCAGCATGAGCCACGAATTGCGCACACCGCTGAATGCCATCATCGGCTTTTCCGATATGCTGAAGACCCGAGCGGCGGAGAATCCGGAACAGGTGCGCGAATATGCCGGCTACATCAACGATGCGGCGAAGCACTTGCTGGAGCTGATCAACCAGGTGCTGGACATTTCCAAGATCCATGCCGGGCGCATGGAGCTGTCGTTTGCACCGGTGCGGGTCAACCCGGTGGTGGAACACAGTGTGGAACTGATGCGGCCACGCGCGGAGGAGAAAGGCGTGCGGCTGGTTGTCGATCTGGCCGGAGACCTGCCGGAGATCGAGGCCGACGAGACCAGGTTGCGCCAGATCGTGCTCAATCTGCTGTCCAACGCGGTCAAGTTCACGCCTGAAGGTGGCGAGGTGCGCATAGAGACAGCCTTTCTGCCAGACAGGGGGCAGGTGAGCATTGTCGTGAAGGATACCGGCGAGGGCATGAGCGAGCAGGAGGTTGTCCGCGCGCGCGAGCCGTTCGAACAGATACACGACCAGATGAACAAGAAACACGAAGGCACCGGGCTGGGATTGCCAATATCCATAGCCATCGCCGAGATGCATGGTGGCACGCTGGATATCGCCAGTCAGCGCGGCAAGGGTGCTCAGGTACGCGTGTTGCTGCCCCTGCGCCCGAAAACATGAACGGCCCAGAGTCTCGGTCATCAAGCGGTTGCGCCGGAATTGCACATGGAAGGGGGATGAGGAAATGAACGCACACGACATTGCCTGCATGGCGGCTCCGGATGCCTCGGCAGAACATGATTTGGCGCATGCAGAGGTGGGGCGGATCGTTGCTGTTTCCGGTGGACGCGCAGTGATCATGCTGAATCCCGGAAAGGGGGGGATGGAAGGGTTTTCGCCGGAAATCGGCACCCTGCTGAAGGTGGACAGCGGAGATACCATTTCCCTGGCGCTGGTTTCCAGCCTGTCGATGCCGGTGCCGGATGCCGGCGATTTCAAGGGCGAGGTGCGCATCGTCGAGGTGGAGTTCATCGGCGAGATCGCGCTCGACGAGAACGGCGCGCCGAAGAGCTTCCGCCGTGGCGTTTCCAACTACCCTGGCCTGGGCGATGCGGTGCGCTGCGCCAGCCGCGAAGAATTGATCATGGCCTACGCCGCCAATGAAGAGAGCGATTCCAGTATTCGCATCGGCGTGATCCATCAGGACAAGAGCATTCCGGCAATGGTGGATCTGGACGAGATGCTGGGCAAGCATTTTGCCATTCTCGGCACCACCGGCACGGGCAAATCCTGCTCCGTGGCACTAATTCTGCGACGCATCCTGGAACGCAACCCCAATGCCCATATCCTGCTGCTGGACATGCATCGCGAATATGCCGCGGCCTTTTCCGACATGGCGGAAGTGATCAAGCCAGAAGACCTGAACCTGCCGTTCTGGCTGCTCAACTTCGAGGAGATCTGCGAAATCCTGGTGGGCAAACACGCGCATGCCGAAACCGACACGGAAGTATTGCGCGAGTTGATCCCGCTGGCGCGCGCGCGTTACAAGATCGGTGGCGGGCGCTCGAAGCTGGCGCGCAAGCAGGCAAGTGAACACGTGGAGGCACAGAACATCAGCGTCGATGCTCCCCTGCCCTACCGCACCTCCGACCTGCTGAGCGTTCTGGACGATCATCTGGGCAAGCTGGATCTGAAGGGAAATCTGGCGCCCTACAAGCGCATCAAGGCAAAGCTGGAATCGGTCATCCGCGACCCGCGC
Organism: Alphaproteobacteria bacterium; assembly: GCA_024279045.1. Lineage (GTDB taxonomy): Bacteria > Pseudomonadota > Alphaproteobacteria > Rhizobiales > Aestuariivirgaceae > Thermopetrobacter. The sequence goes on along the minus strand of JAJRRZ010000199.1, from coordinate 11,064 downwards.
TATGCTTTCATGTTCGGCTCCCTGACGGTGAACGACAGCATGGCGGAGGTCATATCGCGGCTGTTCCGCGTGCCGGTGCTGGGCAAGCCCATCGCCGTGCTGGAGCTGGGCGGACTGCCATCGGAGGTGATCAACGTGGTGGTCTCGGTGCTGGCGCGCCTGGCCTTCGACTTCGCTCTTTATTCCGGCGGCAAGGTGCCCATCACCTTCGTCTGCGAGGAGGCGCACCGCTACGTGCCCAACGATCCCCATGCCGGTTTCGAGCCGACACGGCGCGCCATTTCGCGCATTGCCAAGGAAGGGCGCAAGTATGGCGTTTCGCTATGCATCATCACGCAGCGCCCGTCGGAGCTGGATCCGACCATTCTGTCGCAGTGCAACACGGTGTTCTCGCTGCGCCTGACCAACGAGAAGGACCAGGAAATCCTGCGTGCCGGCATTTCCGATTCGGCGGCTTCACTGCTGGACTTCATGCCGACCATGGGCGTGGGCGAGGCTGTGGCCTTCGGCGAGGGCGTCTCGCTGCCGACGCGCATCTGCATCGACCTGTTGCCGGCAGAGCACCTGCCACGCTCCACCACAGCCGCCTTCACCAGGCGCTGGCAGCATGACATCGACGATTCCGGCTTCCTGTGGGAGGTGGTGGAACGCTGGCGCAATCAGGAACTGCAGGAGCTTGAGCCCAGCACTCCTGCCGATGCCGCCGCTTGCAACTTGCCGGGCCTGGAAGAAATGGAACAGATGCCAGCCAGCGCCGATGTGCCGTCATCGGAAGCACCCCACAACCCGCCGCATGATCCATCACTGCAGGCACAACCTGCAACAGAACTGGCAGAAGAATCTGCGGAACAGGTGCAGACGGAGCCCGCCGTGGCGCAAACGGAGGCACATATGCCACGGCAGGACCCGGGGCTGGAGCCGGAGTCGGAGCCAACGCTGGAGCAGCAGACGAACTTGCAGCCCGACTCTCGGCCACGGATGGCTCAATCACGGCAACACATGGCGCCAGGGGTGGCAACCCCCTCGCCGGCCAGTGATATGCATGCTTCCTGCGGCCAACAAGAGGCAGAATCGGGCCACGCCGGCAAAGCCTCTGCCGGCAGCCCCCCTGCGGGCGCCTCTTCTGCCGGTGGTTCCTCCGCCGAGGACCCGCGCGCGGCACTGCGCAACTCGCTGCAGGAAGTGCTCAACCGCTTCCGCAACAACGGTTGAAATTTCTTGAGTGGCTGCCTGTTGCACCTGAGGTCAGGGCCTGGAACCAGAAAATGCCAATGGGTATCTTGAAAAACACCGCGCGATGGTGCAAATAGCGCCATGCGTTCGGATGCCATGTGCAGTGGACAGCATACCGTCATGTGCTGGGGACTCGTCTAATGGTAGGACAGCGGACTCTGACTCCGTAAGTCCAGGTTCGAATCCTGGGTCCCCAGCCATTTTTTTCGCGGCAGCGCCTGGCCGTTTCGGGATTGGCTCTTCTCCAGCGGCGCGAGGCGAGCTATCCACACCCTGCCAAAACCACCAATCACACGGACACACCGCCATGACACCTGGCGCGCGGGCAGCTGCCGCCATCGACATCCTGCACGACATCTTCCGCCATCACCGCCCTGCCCTGCAGGCGCTGGGCGACTGGGGCCGCACGCACCGCTTCGCCGGCAGCGGTGATCGGGCCGCCATCGGCAATATCGTGCTGGACGTGTTACGCCAGCGTTCCTCGCTGGGCTGGCGCATGGACAGCGATACGCCGCGCGCCCTGGTGCTGGGCTGGCTGCGCTTCATTGCCGGGCACGAGGTGCGGGAGATCGACCGCATGGGGCGCGTCCGGCATGGTTTCGGCACCTTGTCGAAGGAAGAACGCCGGCGGCTTGAAAAACCGCGCGGGCTGGATGATGCCCCGGCCTGGGTGCGCGGGGATTATCCCGAATGGCTGCACGAGCACTTCAGCACCGCCTTCGGCGGCGAGGCCGTTGCCACCGGACAAGAGCTGGCGCGGCGCGCGCCGCTGGACATTCGCGCAAACACCCTGCGCGCCAGCCGCGATGACGTGGCCCGCGAGCTGGCCCGGCACCACCCGGCAGAAACGCCGTTTTCACCCTGGGGCCTGCGCTTTGGCGAGAACGAGCGTGGCCGCCTGCCGCATCTGACGGCGGAACTGGGCTTTCAGCGCGGCGACTTCGAGGTGCAGGACGAAGGCTCGCAGGTTTCCGCCCTGCTTTGCCATGCCCGGCCTGGCGAGCAGGTACTCGACCTGTGCGCCGGTGGCGGTGGCAAGACGCTGGCGCTGGCGTCAATGATGAAAGGCAAGGGGCGCATTATCGCGCATGATGCGGAACTGGCACGCCTTTCGCCACTGGTGGAGCGTGCGCGCCGCGCCGGAGCGGAGGATATCATCGACATCGTGCCGCCGCACGAGAAGAACAGCCTGCAGACGCTGCGCGAAGGCATGGACCTGGTGCTGGTGGATGCGCCCTGCAGCGGCGCCGGCACCTGGCGGCGCAGGCCGGACGCCAAGTGGCGGCTGAAGCCCCAGGCGCTGCAACGCCATGTGCGCAGCCAGGCGCAATTGCTCAACGAAGCGACGCAATTCGTGCGCCCCGGTGGGCGGCTGGTGTATGTAACCTGCTCTGTGCTGCCGCCGGAGAACATGGATCAGGTGACGGCATTCATGCAACGCCACGAGGATTTCACGCTGGGCGTCTGGCGCGATCATGCCGGACATTTGTCCACCCTGCCCGACGCCCCGGCGGATACCCCTGCCCTGCAACTGGCCCCGCACCGGCATGGCACGGACGGTTTCTTCATTGCCGTGCTGCGGCGGTGTGCCTGAGCAGCGGCGTGCGGCATCAGTCAGTCAGCGGTGCGGTAGAGCGGCAGATGTTGCGCAAGGCCCGCCACTGCGCATTGTCGAGGATCGGGCGACTGCTCGGCAATGCCGCCGCACGCAGCCGGGCAATGCGCTCCTTCGTCGGCGGATGGGTCTGAAACAGCGCCGATACCCCTCCTTCCCCACTGCCGCCATGCTTCTTCATCAGCCGCTCGAAAAAATCGGCCAGCGCAGCCGGATTCGCACCGGCGCGGCGCATGCGGGCAATGGAAACTTCATCAGCCTTGCGCTCCGCCTGGCGCGAGAAGCTCATTTCCGTCAGCAACACCGCCAGACTGCCGATATTGCCATCGCCAAACATCAACATGCCGAGCAGCGACAACCCGGCCACGCGCACCAGCGCCGCTTCCGGATCACGATGATCGGCATGGCCCAGTTCATGGGCCAGCACGCCCGCCACCTCGTCCGGTGAACGGGCAAAGCGGATCAGCTCCTCGCCCATCAACACGCGCCCGCCCGGCGCGGTGAGCGCGTTGATCATGCCGATGCGCCCGGCCACCACGTTGTAGCGTTGCATTTCGTCGCGACTGACGGAGAGTTTCAGCAGCATCGTCTGCAATGCCGCCTGCCCATCCGGATCGTTGCATATGCGGCCATTGGTCATGCTGGTGGTCAGCGCCAGCCCCAGCTTGTCATGCAGTTCGCGTGGCAGCATGTCGGCAATGATGCGCGCCGGGGAAAAGCTGGAATAAAGCAGCCATGCAAAAACGCCGAGGATGCCCGCCGCCAGCAACAACATCGGCCAGATGCGCGCACCGCCACGCGATTCCTTGCGCAGATTGGGGGCATGGCGCAGCAGCTCTTCGCGCAGGGCATCATCGGCGATAAACAGCCGCGCACCGGGGCGGTCGCGATGGCCAAGCAATATCGGCTCGCCCTTCAGCAGCGGACCGGCGGCCACCAGCACCTCCCACGGCCAGATCTCCTCACCACGCCTGTCGCGAAAGGAGATGCGCAAGCCGCTCGCGGAGGCGCTCACCAGCACCGGCTCGGCAACGGCGCTTTGCCCGCTGGACAAGGTGCCGGCATGGCTGCCCGGCGGCACCGGCAAGGCCGCACGCGCGGAATGCACACGATGCGTGGCGCGCGCATGCTCAGAAGGCGTCGATGTCCAAGGCTTCCGCAAAGCCCTCCCCGGTTTTTTCCAGATTATCGCCGGCCTGGGCAATGGCGTCGAGATCCACCGTGCCGACGAATTCCAGTTTCTCGACGAAATGACGCGCCAGCCGCTTTTGCACCACCGGCAGCAGTATGCCCAGGGAAAATATCAGGATGAGGAAGTTGCCCAATACCAGCCGAAACAGATCGCCAATGCGGAGATCCAGCCGGAAATGGCCATCCTGCAGCCGGGTGTGGCGCGCCAGGTAGTTCAGCTTCACGGCGTGATAATGCAGGATGACACCCGCCGCCACCAGCGCCAGCACCAGTCCGAAGGCGCCATAGACCCATACGTCAGTGAATTTGGCCGTGCCCGCATTCATGGCCAGGGCAATGCCGCTGATGGCGGCGCCGAACACCAGCAATGCCACCATGAAGCCGGAAAACCACATCATGGCGAATGGTGCATACAATGGCCCGGCGGTGGCGGCATCATCGAAGCGCAAGGCCTGTGTGCCGATGCGGGTATCATTCGTCAATCGGCGATACAGCTTCACCTGCCGCCAGGGCAGCGCCCAGCCCAGCGTGAGCACCACCAGCAGGCCTGTCCATGTCCAAGTATAGGCGAAGGAGACGGGCGAGCCTGTCAAGGTGCCGCGAATGCCGCGCCAGCGCGTGCGCCGCAGGCGATAGCGCCGGGCGCGATACACGGCAATGCCGGTGAGCCAGAACAGCATCACATACAGTGGCGCTTCCAGCAGTTTCGCCACGACACTCTCGCCGAACACGGAAAAAACCAGCACGGCATAGGCCACAATGCCAATGAAGAGAATGGTGATGGCGATGACGAAACCCAGCAGCAGTTCCCTGCCCGTGCCGGTGTATTCCAGCGGCTCGCCGTTGATGCGAATGGCGTGCCAGATGCGCCGGCGCACCTGCACCTTGCCCCAGAAATAGTAGAGGCCGAGGGTCAGGATGGTTAGCAATGCATTCTTCAGCGAGAGCCAGACGAAACCGCTCGGCTCGCGCCAGGTGATGTTCAGAGATGCACCACCGGAGGATGATGGCCGCGCGCCATCCTGCCCTCGCTGCATATCATTTCCTCCGCATCAGATCATGATCAGATCATGATTGCTTTCTGGAAGCGGTGCACTTGTCCCGCTTGCGCTCGCAGGCCTGTTCGGTCAGTCCCTCTTCCAGCTCCATCAGCTCCAGGCAACTGTAGTAGACTTCCTCGCAGGCATGCCTGTTCATGCATTCGTCCACTTGCCGTTGACACCGCCATGCCTCCAACCCCTGCTCCTTGCAGCGCAGGGCCACTTGATGGCACTGATTCATCGGCTGCGCGGCTCGCGCAACCAACACATCGGCGAACACTCCGGCCAGCATCATGCCGCCAAAGCCTGCAAACACCAGACGCATACGCATTTTCCTCTTCCCAGGATACAACCGAATCCCCTACCCGCCCGTGGGTTGATTGACGCAAGCCTGTAGCGAAATCAAGGCATGGTTTGACGCAAGGCTCAGGACTTATAAAGATAAAGAGGCATGGTAGATGCGTCATTTGCTTGAAAATCAGCGTTCTTGCGCCCGCAGGTAATACCTGAAGGTATTTCCAAGGGCAAAAGGGCACTGATATGCAGTGCAAATGGCTTGGGATGCCGTGCAAATTTTTAGGTCCTGAGCCCAGGCCTGCTCCGGGCCCGCGGATTCGTCCTGTCGCCGGTGCAACCGTGATGGCGCAGGGATATTGCGCAATGACGCCAGTACTGACAGCAAACGCCCGCGGCGCGAAAGGCCGCGGGCGTTGATGTGGGGACATGCCCCACCTGTTGCATGTGATCCGCCAGGTCAGACGGAGTAGTACATGTCGAACTCCACCGGGTGCGGCATGTGCTCGAAGCGGATGACTTCCTCCCACTTCAGCTCAAGGTAACCCTCGATCTGATCCTTGGTGAAGACGCCACCAGCCAGCAGGAAGTCGTGATCGGCCTCCAGGCTGTTCAACGCCTCACGCAAGCTGCCGCACACCGTCGGGATGGCCTTGGCTTCCTCCGGCGGCAGATCGTAGAGATCCTTGTCCATGGCCTCGCCCGGATCGATCTTGTTCTGGATGCCGTCGAGACCGGCCATCAGCATGGCGGTAAAGGCCAGATACGGGTTGGCCGACGGATCCGGGAAGCGGATCTCGATGCGCTTGGCGTTGGGCGAAGGCACGTGCGGGATGCGGCAGGAGGCGGAGCGGTTGCGCGCCGAGTAGGCCAGCATCACCGGCGCCTCGTAGCCCGGCACCAGGCGCTTGTAGGAGTTGGTGGTCGGGTTGGTGAAGGCGTTGATGGCCTTCGCGTGCTTGAGGATGCCGCCGATGTAGTAGAGGCACTCCTTCGACAGGCCGGCATATTCGTTGCCGGCGAAGACCGGCTTGCCATCCTTCCAGATGGACTGGTGGCAGTGCATGCCGGTGCCGTTGTCGCCGAACACCGGCTTGGGCATGAAGGTGGCCGTCTTGCCATAGGCCTGCGCGACGTTGTGCACGATGTACTTGTAGAGCTGCAGCTTGTCGGCGATGCGGGTGAGCGAATCGAACTTCATGCCCAGCTCGTGCTGCGCGGCGCCGACTTCATGATGGTGCTTCTCCGGGTTCAAGCCCAGTTCGCGCATCACCGAGACCATCTCGGAGCGGATGTCCTGCGCGGAATCCACCGGGTTGGCCGGGAAGTAGCCGCCCTTGGTGCGCGGGCGGTGGCCCATGTTGCCGGTTTCGTATTCCGCGCCGGTGTTCTTCGGCAGCTCCACGTCGTCCATGTGGAAGAAGCAGTCATACGGCTCCGCGGCGAAGCGCACGTCGTCGAACATGAAGAACTCCGCCTCCGGGCCGAAATAGGCAGTGTCGCCGATGCCGGTGCTCTTCAGGTAGGCCTCGGCCTTGCGCGCGGTGCCGCGCGGGTCGCGCTCGTAAGGCTCGCCGGTGTCCGGCTCCAGAATGGAGCAGAACACGCCCAGGGTGGGCTGCGCGTAGAACGGGTCCACATGGGCGCTTTCCGGATCCATCATCAGCACCATGTCGGACTCGTTGATGGCCTTCCAGCCGGCGATGGACGAGCCGTCGAACATGATGCCATCAGCGAAGGCATCACCGTCGATTTCCGCGGCGTCCATGGTCAGGTGCTGCATCTTGCCGCGCGGGTCGGTGAAACGCAGGTCAACGAACTTGATGTCGTTGTCCTTTATCATCTTCAGCACGTCGTCGGCACTGGCCGGTTTCTTGTCAGTCATTGATTCCTCCTGTTCCTCTCTCTGTCGCTGATCTTGCTGTTCATCCAGCACTGGTGCGCGGGCCTGCCGCCTGCGCGAAACTTCAGAAACTCCCGTGGGCGTCCCGTTAATGATGCCGTGCAGCCGACACGACCCCCCCTTTCATGGCTTTCACACCTTTCTACAACGCCTCCGGCCCGCGCTCGCCGGTGCGGATGCGCACCGCATCGGCAATGTCGGAGATGAAGATCTTGCCATCACCGATGCGCCCGGTTCGCGCCGCCGTCTCTATGGCCTCCACGGCCTTGTCCAGCAGGTCGTCGGAAACCACCACTTCCACCTTCACCTTGGGCAGAAAGTCCACCACGTATTCGGCGCCGCGATACAGTTCCGTGTGGCCCTTCTGACGGCCAAACCCCTTTGCCTCCAGCACGGTGATGCCCTGCACGCCCACTTCCTGCAAAACCTCTTTCACCTCGTCCAGCTTGAACGGCTTGATGATGGCCTCGATCTTTTTCACGGCAACGCACTCCCAGATGTGGAAACCGCCGTCCTCGATGTGCGGCGGCGCTCGCACGCAGCGGATGCCCGGGAACGATGGCAACCCAAGCCCACCACTCGGGCTATTAGCAGGAACCATGCCAACCGAGTCAATGCCGCAAAATGCAGAATTGCGCCATATTTCGCCGCATTCAGTGGAAGACTTGCGCAACATTTGGGCATCTCGCACATATTTGCAGCATTGAGGCGGCTTGCCTTGCTCCTGACTGCATGAGAGGAATATCCCCCCTCTCGAAGACCTGCCTTGCAGCCTGCATTCGTTTTCTGGCGGGAGTCTTGCCGATGATACGGTCAATCACCACCTCCGCCACCCCCCGCATGCTGCCGGTACTTGCTGCATTGCTGGCGGTAACACTGTGGGCCAGCTCCTTTGCCGGCATGAAACAGTTGCTCAACGCGGGGGTAGCGCCGATGGCCATCATCTGGCTGCGCATGGTGGTGGCGACGGCGCTGCTGTTGCCGGTGGCGTGGGTACAGCGCGGCGGCATCCGCGCCCGGCGTGGCGATGTGTGGTGGCTGCTGCTGCTCGGCCTGTTCGAGCCGGGACTGTATTTCCTGCTGGAGATCACCGCGCTGCAATATACCTCCTCCCAGCAGGCGGGCATGATCGTGGCCATCTTTCCGCTACTGGCGGCGGCGGGTGGGGCATGGTTCTTCCGCGAGCGCATCAATGCGCGCATCGTTGCCGGGCTTGGGCTGGCGGTGGGAGGAGCGCTGGCCATGACACTGGCCGGCAAGGCCGATGAACACGCCCCCGCCCCTTTGCTGGGCAATGCGCTGGAGTTTCTCGCCATTCTCGCCGCGGTGGGATACATGCTGATCGTCAAGCGCCTGGCCGGGCGCTGGCCGGTGTGGGTCATCACGGCGGCGCAGATGAGCTTCGGGGCGGCATTCTTCCTGCCCTTCGGCGCGGTTGCACTGGCTGATGCAGAAGCGCTGAAGCAGGTGCTGATGCCAGCCAATCTGGTGCTGATCCTGTATCTGGGCGCAGGTGTAACCGTGCTGGCCTACGGCTTTTACAATTACAGCATCTCGCAGCTCAGCGCCGCACAGGCCGGGGTGATCGTCAACCTGCTGCCGGTGCTGGCGGCACTGTTGGGCTGGGCATGGCTGGGCGAGACGTTGAACAGCTGGCAGATGGCGGCGGCGGGGTTGATCCTGGCAGGGGTGGCCCTGGCGGAGAGCGGCCAGCGCCAGGCCAGGGAACGCCGGTAACGGCAATGCCGCTACAGACAGCAATGCCGCTACAGGGGCTGCCGAAAGCCGAAAAACTGCCCGGCCTTTCTCTCAGCCGCCATTGACCAGATTGTTGCGGCGCAACCGTGGTGGCGCCGACTGGCCACGACGACGGGCAGTGCCATCGGGGTTCACGTTCTGCCCGCCAATGTGGAACAACTGGCGGAACACCCCCGGCGCTACCGCGGAGAGTGGATTGACGATGAATTTCGGCCTGTCCATGCGGCCTTTCAGGGCATAGGTCATGCCGAACACCCCCTGCCCCTTGCCGCCGGTGAGCAGCGCTCCGAGGATGGGGATCTTGCCGAAAGCTGCATTCAGGGCATAGGCCGGGATGATGACGCCGCCAATGTCCATTGCTCCGTCGGCGCGGCGGATCATGCCGTTGGCGGTGGCGCCGATCTCCGGGCTGCGGATGATGGCATCACCAATGCGGATGAAACGGCTGTCGGTAGAGAACGGCAGCACCAGCTTCTTGAACTTCTGCCCCTTGCGGCGGCGCGGACCGCCGCGGTGCCGGGCATCGCCTCTCTGCTGCAAGCGGCTCAGGCGCTGATCGCCACTCACCATGAACTTGCGCATGACCAGCAAACCGCGTTGCACGCCGCCGTCATCGCCACTCTTCAGCAGAGCGGTAAACTCCGCCCTGCCGCCTTGGACGCGTGAATACAGGTCGGAGGCTCTGAGCAGCGCTCCGGCATCATCGGAGACAATGCGCAGCCGCCGCAAACCGTCCGCTGCTGGCGCCAGATCCAGCACCACCTTGCGCCCGTTGGGGAAGTTGCCCGTGAGGCTGGCGCGGCGCACCAGGCCATGGCGCATTTCCACCTCGCCGCGCACATTCTCGATATATTCTCCTCGCAGCGCCAGCACCCGCTCCAGGTTCACCCTCACGAAGACCGATGGCAAGGCGCGATCGATCTCGCGGCGCGGCGCGAACAGCCGGGCAATCAGCGCGCGGGCATCGAACACCGGCCCGGCGGCGGCCAGGCTGAGCTGCCTGCCATCGAACTGCACCCCCAGGGCCAGACGATTGTTGGTGTTCAACTCGAAGCGGGAAAAGGTTGCGCTGCGCAGACGCCACTTGTCATCGAGCGTCATTTCACCCCGTATCCGCAACCCACCAGGGCCTTCCAGACGCAATTTGCTGATGCGAGCACCCCCGCCCTTCGTCAACACCAGGTCGAGTGATGCCTTTGTGCCCTTGCGCGGCGAACGACGCCAGCCAATGGCCGGCAACTGCATGGAAACCGCGTCCAGACCGACGCGCAGGTGAAGGCGCCGCAACTCCGGACTGTCGCCCGGAGTTTCCATCTCCAGCTGCAACGGACCAGACAACCAAGGGGCGAGATCCACTCCCAGCTTGCGCCGTTGTGCATCGCTCAGCCGCGCGCGTATTCTCAGCAGCGGTCTGGCCGCGGTGGCTTGCGTGCCGACAGGGCGCTGCCAGGACAGACGAACCGGCAACCCATCCAGCCGCGCATCCCCTTCGGCTTTCAACAGGCCTTTTTCGTATATCACGTCAAAACGGCCCTGGCGCAAATCCAGCCCCTTTACCATACCGAGCACTTCCGCCCGGTCGATTTTGGCCCGCACATGCTCGACACTGACGTCATCCCCTGTCATGCCACGACGGAATGACAACCGCAGCCGCGTGTTCAGCGAAACCCGGCCCTTGAGCTCTCCCCGGACGATGCCCAACTGCCGGTACAGGCGCAGCGGCGGAGAATCGATCAGTTCGCGGATGCCCGTGGCGCTGCCTTCGGCCTGCACGGTGATGTGGCCCGGCGAAACCTTCGCCGCCAGTTCACGGGCGCGCAGTTCGCCGCGCTTCAGTTTCAGCATCTTGCCCGAAGGCAGGCGCGAGAAGCCCGTCGTCAATGTCAGACGGAACGTGTTTCCACGCAGTTCGCCTTCTCCGGCGACACCGCGCACATCGGGCCAGCCCTCCACATAAGAGAAGCGCGCATCGCGCACCTGGAAGCGAATATCCGCCACCTCGTCGGGCATTGGCACATCATGCTCCACGG
>JAJRRZ010000010.1 GCA_024279045.1 Alphaproteobacteria bacterium | reverse complement strand
GTTTGAGGAAAAATGAAACAAAATCCCCGCTTTCCAGGCTTGAAAAGCAGCCGCCTCCAGGACTGAAGGCCACACAAGCCGCCAATCAAGCTCCCTCTGCCAGCCAGCACGGCCAAATCATGGTGTTTTCGGAAGTGTCCATTTGCGCTGCATGTCAGCGCCCTTTTGCCACTGGAAATGCCTACAGATATTCCCGCCGGGAAAAAGAATGCTGATTTTCAAGCAAATGACATAGCTGCCATGCCTCTTTGTGGGGGCTGCCCCCAAGGCTTCAGCGCGGGGCGGCAATTGCTTGCCGTGATTGTCTGCTCATGTCCTTTCCCCGAAATCGCCGCAAAATCTGTTATCCTCACACGCGAATCATGCACGGAAGGGAGGCTTGCACTCCACGGGGGCAACGACAGCAAAGAGGATTTCATATGCGCAAGAACAAGCTGACGGCCAGCATTGCTGGCGCCATCCTTGCGGTGGGCGTGATGGCCACACCGGCGCAGGCGGCGCAGGATTGCCCCAATACCGGTGCCGGATTCGACCGCTGGCTGGCCGCCTACAAGCAGAAGCTGGTGGCGCAGGGATTGCCACGCCGTGCGGTGGAAAGGGCTCTGTCCGGCGTGCGCTATGATCCACGGGTCATCCGGCTGGACCGCAATCAGAAATCCTTCAGGCTGTCGTTCGAGAAATTCTGGCGGCTGCGGGTGAACAATGCGCTCATCCGCAGGGGCTGCAAGAAAATGCGCCAGTATGACCGGGTGTTCAGCGCCGTGGAGCGGCGCTATGGCGTGCCGCGCGAGATCATTACCGCCATCTGGGGGCTGGAGACGCACTATGGCGGCTACAAGGGCAGGCAATTTCCCATCATGCAATCGCTGGCCACACTGGCCTACGATTGCCGCCGCGCCGACTTTTTCCGCCGCGAGCTGGATGCGGCGGTGCGCATTGTTGCCCGCGGCGACATGAGTCCGCCGCAGATGGTTGGCGCCTGGGCCGGCGAAATCGGCCAGACGCAGTTCCTGGCCTCGAAATATCTGCAATATGCCGTGGACGGAGATGGCAACGGCAGGCGCGATCTGATCCGTTCCGCACCTGATGTCATTGCTTCCACCGCGAACTTTCTGCGCGCGCATGGATGGCGGCCCGGAGCGGGCTGGAATCCGGGCCAGCCGAACTACCGTGTGCTGAAGGACTGGAACAGCGCCACGGTCTATCAGAAGACCATCGCCAAAATGGCTGACATGCTGCGCCAGTGCCGCTGAGTGGTGTCGCTGAGTGTGGTGCCGCTGGCAGCGCGGTTGGCGCTGCCGTCAGCACTGTGCTGGCCTGGCGGTCAAGGTGATGACTTCCGCACCCGCCGGGATGGTTTCGTGCATGCCCCAGTCGCGCATGATGGCGGCGGCCAGGTCGTGCGCCGGCATCGGTCTGCCGAAGTAATAGCCCTGCCCGTAATCGCAACGGAACTTGCGCAGGAATGCCGCCTGTTCCAGTGTTTCGATGCCTTCCACCACCACCGGCATCTTCAGCGACCGCGCCATTATCACCAGTGAGCGCAAGATGGCGCGCGCCTCGTCGCAGGAGTTCAGCGCCTGGGTGAAGGAGCGGTCGATCTTCAGCTTGTTGAAATTGAATTTCCACAGATAGCTCATCGATGAATAGCCGGTGCCGAAGTCGTCCAGCACGATGCTGGCGCCACGCTGTTGCAACGCCTGCAACTGGGCGCTTACCTTCTCCCATTCGCGCATCATCACGCTTTCGGTTACCTCCAGCTCCAGCCGCCGCGCATCCAGCCCGGAAGTCTCCAGCGCCCGCACCACGCTGGACACCAGCTTGCCGGAATGGAACTGCGTCGGAGAGAGGTTGACCGACACCTTCAGATGCGCCGGCCATTGTACGGCGCTGGCACAGGCTTCGCTCAGCACATAGGCGCCGATCTCGTCCATCAGGTTGAGCTGCTCTGCTATCGGAATGAACTCGCCGGGCGATACGGGATTACCCTCATCGTCATTCATCCGCAGCAATACTTCAAAGCCGTGCAATCCGCCACGCTGCAGATCGACAATGGGCTGGTAATGCAAACTGAAATAGCCTGCGCAGTTGCGCGCCGCCTTGCGCAGCAGGCGCTCCAGCCGCACGCGCTCATGATATTCCCGGTCGCTCTCGGAATTGTAGATGCGCAGGGTATTGCCCCCTGCCTCGCTGGCGGCCTGGCGCATCAGTGTTGCCTGGCGTACCAGCTCTGACAAAGACCTTGCCTGATGCGGATAGAACGACATGCCCACCGACAAGGTCATCAACAACGATTTGCCATGCCAGTAGACGGGCCGCTGTGCCTCCTGCAGCAATTGGTGGGTAAAGGTGCGGGCCTCGCGCTGTGGTTCAGCGGCAATGGGCAGCAGAATGCCGAAATCGTCGCGCCTCAGCCGGAACACTTGCGTTCCTGCTGCATGTGCAATACGGGCAAAACGCCCCGAAAGCGTGCGCAGCACATGGCTGACGGCTTCATGCCCTTCCGCACAGGTGATGTGCCCCAGGTTGTCGACGCCGAAGGTGATGCAGGCTATCGCGTGCCCTTCGCCGTCATCATCTTCCGGAGCAGTGCCGGACAGCAACTCCGCCGCCGCCTGCTCGAAGGCGGCATGGTTGGGCAGACCAGTCAGTTCGTCGTATTCGCGCGCATGGTTGATATGGCGCACGGCAACGAACTGCATGCGGCGGAACAGAAATATCACCATCAGCAGGATGAAGGCCAGTGCCAGCATGGCCGATGACATCAGCCACCAGGCGGTATTGGTCAGCTCCTTGTGTAGGCGTTTCTGATCCACCACTGCATGGATTTCACCGATGCGCCTGCCATCAGCGGCGTGCAGCGGCACGCTGACATGCACCGTGCTGCCTTCCTGGTCGGATTGTGTAGTGGAAAAGGCCGCGATGGCGATTTCACGATGGCCGGGCTCGAAGGTGTTGCGTGCGTAAAGGCGCATTTTGCCCAGCGGCTCGTGCCGCGGAATGATGCGAAATGCTTCGATGCCGTAGATTTCCGCCTCGCGCCGCAAGTCGGCGATTTCCGCATCCGGCAGCGGCGCCTTGCCGAATTGCATGAATATCCGCTCGTGCTTTTCGCTCAGATGCGCAGCCCAGTCCTCCACGCGGCTGGTGGCCACCATGCGCACGATGTGATCAATGCCGCGGCGGGCGTAATCACTGCCGATGGTGAGGAAAATGGTCAGGATGACAGCGGTGCCTCCCAGCAGAATCTGCCAGAAGCGCATGCGGTGTTCGGATAGAGCATTCATGCATAGCCCCCATGAATACGCCTGGGTGCCTGTGGCGCGGCATGCGCCAAGGGTTTGCCGAATGCCCCCGGAAGGCCGCGCCCGCAAAACGCCACGCACGGCCTGCTTCACTCCCCGTTGCGCAAGATATCGGCAGTTTCTGAAGAAGGCGTAAAGTTTTGCGTCAATGGCGCATGAGATCCGGCCATGTGCGGCGGGCGCTGCTGGCGCTGTAGGCGTGGTTGGAGTGCTGCCGCGCAGCCATGGCGTACTCGATCAGATTCAGGACGCACCGGCCACCATCTCGCGCATGGCCTTCTGCACTTTCTCAAAAGCGCGCATCTCGATCTGCCGGATGCGCTCGCGCGACACGCCGAATTCCTGCGACAGCTCCTCCAGCGTCAGCGGCGGCTCGCGCAGCCGTCGTGCCTCGAAAATGCGCTTTTCGCGCTCGTTGAGCTGCTCCATGGCCTGGCGCAAGAGCTGCATGCGCATGTCGAACTCCTCGCGCTCGGCCAGCTCCTCCTCCTGGTTGGCGGTCTCGTCCACCAGCCAGTCCTGCCATTCGCCGCTTTCCTCGTCGGCGCGCAGCGGTGCGTTCAGCGAGGCATCGCCCGCCAGGCGGCGGTTCATGGCGATGACATCTTCTTCCGGCACGCCAAGCTGCTCGGCGATCTCCTTTACCTGCTCCGGCGTCATGTCGCCGGATTCCAGCGCGTTGATGCGGCTCTTCAGCTTGCGCAGGTTGAAGAACAGTTTCTTCTGCGACGCGGTGGTGCCGATCTTTACCAGCGACCAGGAACGCAGAATGTATTCCTGGATGGCCGCCTTGATCCACCACATGGCATAGGTGGCCAGCCGGAAGCCCTTGTCCGGCTCGAAGCGCTTCACCGCCTGCATCAGGCCCACGTTGCCCTCCGAAATGATCTCCGAAATCGGCAGGCCATAGCCGCGATAGCCCATGGCGATCCTGGCCACCAGCCGCAGGTGCGAGGTGATCAGCCGGTGCGCGGCCTCCACGTCGGCATGTTCGCGCCAGCGCTTGGCCAGCATGTATTCCTCTTCCGCCGACAATACCGGAAACTGCCGGATCTTCTGCAGATAGGCCGCCAGTCCTCCCTCGTCGGTAGGGGCAGGCAGCGTTTGTCCGGTTACGCGCGGAGTGGGCAGGTTCACCTCGCTGGCGGTCTTTTTCTCCAGCTTGCGGGCGCGCTCGCGGGCCTGCTCGGCGGAAACACGCCCACCGTCCCTGCCGGTATCCGGCGCCTCGGTTGCGCTGTCATCTTCCCCTGCGCGCGCAGTCCTGGCGTTGTGTTTGTCGTTGTCTGCCATGTGTTGGTTGTGCTCCGTCGCGTCCTGCCCGATGAACCTTTGCCTTAGGCTCAGGACCCATAAATTTGCACGGCATCTGCGCCATTTGCACTGCATATCAGCGCCCTTTTGCCCTTGGAAATACCTACGGGTATTCCCGGCGGACAAAAGAACGCTGATTTTCAAGCAAATGACGCATCTACCATGCCTCTTTATGAGTCCTGAGCCTAGGGCCTGGACTCAATACCTGAGCACTTCCCATGTGCATTTTGGCTTCATATCAGACGGTTTTTCGTTCTTGCCAATAGCTCCACTATTGCCTGCGAACGAAAAACCGCTGCTATTTTGCCAAAATGCCCATGAGAAGCACTCATTTATTGAGACCAGACCCTGGGCCCTCCCCCAAGCCCTGTGCCACGTTGCACAATATAGAGCAGGCGGCGAAAGAACAACCGGTGAAAGCCCATCAATCAGGCTTGTTTTCCTCACCAGCAAGAGCATCAATCAACGCCTGCATGTCCGGCGGTGGCGCGCTTTCGAAATGCAGCCGTTCGCCGCTGACGGGATGAACGAAGCCCAGCTCGGCGGCATGCAGGGCCTGCCGGTTCAGCCGCTGCAATGCTTCGCGCGCTGCTTCGGGCAGCTTGCGGGCGGAGGCGGCATGGGTGCGGGCATAGAGCGGATCGCCCATGACGGGGTGGCCGAGGTGCGCCATGTGCACGCGGATCTGGTGCGTGCGCCCGGTTTCCAGTTGGCAGCGCAGCAAGGCGGCAAGTGGCTTCTCGGCCCCTGCTGGAAAGCTCTTCAGCAGCTCGTAATGGGTGATGGCCTCGCGCGCGCTGTCA
Source organism: Alphaproteobacteria bacterium (assembly GCA_024279045.1). GTDB lineage: Bacteria > Pseudomonadota > Alphaproteobacteria > Rhizobiales > Aestuariivirgaceae > Thermopetrobacter. The sequence goes on along the minus strand of JAJRRZ010000010.1, from coordinate 2,343 downwards.
TGATCGTGGCGCACGGCCATGCGCGTGCGATCCTTTGCATGGCGGGCAATGGGTGCATCCACCGTGCCGCGCGGCAGACGTGGCGCACCGAATACCAGCGCCAGATAGGCGCGGTGCAGCGCGCCATCCCGGCCATGCGCGGCAAACTGCTCGGCCAGCCCCTTGTGCGCCTGCTCCGTCTTGGCCACCACCAGCAGCCCGGAGGTGTCCTTGTCCAGCCGGTGCACGATGCCGGGGCGCTGCACGCCACCAATGCCGGACAGCGCCTCGCCACGCGAGGCCACATGATGCAGCAGGGCATGCACAAGTGTGCCCGTTTCGTGCCCGGCGGCAGGGTGCACCACCAGCCCGGCGGGTTTGTCGAGCACGATGAGATGCGCATCCTCGTGCACGATGTTCAGGGGGATGTCTTCCGGCTGCAGGTCCAGTGGCTTCGGTGGCGGCAACTCCACACGGATTTCCTCGCCTGCCGCCACCTTGCGGCTGGCCCGGTTGGCGGCGGCGCCATTGACCGCTACCGCCCCTTTTGCAATGAGTTGCTGCAGACGGCTGCGCGAGATATCCGGCAGATGCGTGGCCAGCAGGCGGTCGAGCCGCTGTCCGGCGGCCTCTTCCGGCACGCGCAGGGTGATGATTTCGTCAGGAGTGTCCATCATGGCGGCACAGGAACACAACACGGGCGAAAAGGCAAACAGCGCCACGCCCAACGGCGCTACCGGCAATGCTGACGCCGCGGCGGCGAATGTGCCGGAAATGACCGAAGCCGACCGCCGCCAGGTGCGGGTGCTTACCTTCATTGTCGTTGGCTTTGGCGTGCTGCTGGTGGCGGGGTTGGCGGTGCTGGTGGCCACGGTGATCATGCGCGCCTCCGGCAAGGCGCCGGGTGCGGCCACGGCGGCGGAAATGACCCTGCCGGTGCCACGCGGCGCGGTGGTGGAAGAGATGCGGCTGGACGGCAACCTGCTGGCGCTGCGGCTGCTGGGGGTCGAGCAGCGCGAGATCGTCATCCTCGACGTGCGCAAGGGCCGCATCCTGCGCCGCCTGCATCTGCGGGAACGGGAGCAATAGCCTGTCATCGCCGGCGGCCAACCGCGCGATCGATTTGTTGGCTTCTGCTGTCAATCAGCTTCTCTAGCAGATCACCCTCTCACGAAAGCTCCTCCAGACGTTGCTTGAAATCCCGGAACCCCTTCTGCCCCTTCATTCTGACACCCCTCCAGCGATTCATCCCTCCTTCTTGCCGAAGTGGATCATATCCCGCTCAAGATGGTCAGTTTCCGGAGGTGTCCAATCGCGCATCCGGGCGAAAGTGGAGCATGTATTCGCCGAACAGAAAGACCGCATGGGTCTGTTCATCCGCACCATCGGGATCAAGCGTGCCGAGGCCATTATCACTCTTACCAATATGGCCTACAACATGAAGCGATGGTGCTGGCTCGACAGGAGAAGTGCGCCTGTTTGAGGAAAAATGAAACAAAATACCCGCTTTCCAGGCTTGAAAAGCAGCCGCCTCCAGGACTGAAGGCCACACAAACCGCCAATCAAGCTCCCCCTGCCAGCCAGCACGGCCAAATCATGGTGTTTCCGGAAGTGTCCAATGGGCTGGGCTGCATGCGCCCTTTTCGTCTTTCACCATTGCCGGATTTGCTGGGCGAGCCTTCGCCACCCTTATGCCGGAAGGGGATTGTATTTTCTTCCGGAAGGTTTTTGTATCTGTTCTGCTAATGTGGCTTAAATGCCCGGGATGGGGTAAAAAATCCTTGACACGGAAGGGTTAAAGCTTGCCTTTGACAGAGGTTATGCTTTAAATCCATTATGGAAAGAGGGTTGCAACCAGATCTGAGGATGCATCATGAATTCTCCTGAAAATTTTCCGGGCGGTTCAAGATCGCGTGTTAACAAAGCTGGGGAAGCCTTGAGACGGAGGGATGCAACTGGAGATGATTTGAGAATTTTTGAGGAATGGAGGTTGGCACATAGGCATGTATTGAATACATTTCAGGCTCTTATTAGGAATAGGGTCAAGAGGGCATCTATAAATGCTACTATTGCTCAAAGGCATAAAAGGAGAGCCACAATAATAGATAAGCTTCGTAGATTCCCTAAGATGAACCTTTCTCGTATGGATGATGTTGCCGGGTGTCGGATAGTCGTTGATGATGTGGATAGATTGTATGAATTGAGGGAGCAGATACATGGCGCTCGGACACCTCCGGAAACTGGGCATTTCAGTCGGAATATGATTCACTCCGGTGAGAAAGAAGCCTGAATCGCTGGAGGGATGTCAGAATGAAGGGACAGAAGGGGTTCTGGGATTTTGAGCAGCGTCTGGAGGAGCTTTCG
>JAJRRZ010000198.1 GCA_024279045.1 Alphaproteobacteria bacterium | reverse complement strand
GCGCGCATCGAGCAGCTGTTCGGGAAAATCAAGCGGTTCAAGAGAATTGCCCTGCGCTGCGAGAAAACGGCTGCCAATTTCGCATCAATGCTTGCCCTCGTCTGCGCCTTCATCTGGATAAAACTCGTCCACAGGACCTAGCACTCGACTCAAGCTATGAAGTTTCCGGAAGTGTCCGACTGTTATGGCAACATCTCATTATGGTCTGAGTAACCTGAGGCGCTGCCATTTTAGCCGCGCTCCAAGGGTGTTGCTTGTCGCTTTTGAATGGACCTGGTGGTGTTGCAGGTGTCATTTGGGTGCGTTGTCTCCAACCGCCTTTTCTGCCACAATTTTCTGATGATCTCTTCCACCATGTCCTCGGTCGACATCCTGTCGCCGTGCAGGTGAATTTCGGGTGATTCTGGCGGTTCGTAGGGCGAGTCGATGCCGGTGAAATTCCTGATCAATCCTGCACGCGCCTTGGCGTAAAGCCCCTTGATGTCGCGCGCCTCGCAGATTTCCAGTGGCGTGTCGACGAACACTTCCACGAACTCGCCTTCCTCGAAGGACGCGCGCGCCTTGGCTCGCTCTTCGCGAAATGGCGAAATGAAGGTAACGAGCACGATCAGCCCGGCATCGACCATCAGCTTCGCCACCTCCGTAACCCGCCGCATGTTCTCCACACGATCTGCTTTGGTGAACCCCAGATCCTTGCACAGACCGTGCCGCACGTTGTCGCCATCCAGCACATAGGTGTGCCTGCCCATCTCGTGCAGGCGTTTCTCCAGCAGGCTGGCAACGGTCGATTTGCCACAGCCGGAAAGACCGGTGAACCACAAGACCAGTGGCTTCTGCCCCAGCGCCGCGGCGCGCGCGTGCTTGTCCAGTTCCAGCTCCTGCCAGCGGATGTTGCTGGCCCGACGCAGTGCAAACCTGATGATGCCGATGCCCACCACCGCGCCATTCGCATCATGCTTGAACAGCAGGAAGGCAAGCGGTGTTGGTGTCTCTTGCGTGTCGTAGACAAGGCTGCCGTCCAGCTCGATTTCCACCTGGCCGATCTCGCCGCGCTCCAGATGCCGGGCGGCCAGCGGCAGGCCCGTTTGCAAATCGATACGGTTCTTCAGCTTGCCCACCAGCGCGGCCTGTTCACCGGTCATGCCGCTGATGCGATAGGTGCGCCCCGCATACATCGGCTCCTCGCCCAGCCACAGCACGTTCAGCGAAAACATGTCCGACTGCGCAGCCGGTGCTTCAGCATCGCAAATAATATTCCCCGGCCTCAGGTGAAGCTCGTCCTTCGCATCCTTCAGGCGCACCACTTGCTTTCGCGAAACATCATCCTGCCGTTCGGCTTGCAGCCGCGCGTTGACCCCCGCGGGCAGGATGCACACCTTCGATGTTGTATCGGGACCTCCGCTCAAAATCTCGATGCGTGCCATGCCCGTATCATCACCCGCTTCAATGCGCGCCCTGAATGGCAATTCACCAGGCGCGGCAAAATGCTTGCCGAGCATGTCCCAGGGCTTTGGCGCGCCATCCCGCGGTTGCAGATCGATGCCTCGATCATGCATCTTCCGCAGGGCATCGCAAATGATCCTGTCTCGCTCGGCAATGGGCATGAAAGACTCCAATGCTTGCAAGGTAATAAGGTGCCGGACATCAGTCGCGATGATTCAGCCGGACGGGATAGTGACTTGAAATTCGCGCCGACTCAAGCAGGATGAGATGTTCTGGACAGCATGTCGCGCAAACCGCGCTCATGCTCGTGCCCTTCACGAGTCCTACTCTTGCAATTCGGGTATTGACAGTTCGCGCAACAGCTGGCGCGTGATGATCTTGGATGTCTCCAGCGCCGGCTGATTGAAGGGATCCACGTCCAGCATGTAGTCGACCGTGAACAATCAGCCATGAGGTTTGGCTGATGCTGGTGGGAGCAGCAGGAAGGCTGCCTGAAGCCATCTCTGGATGAGGCGCAAAAGAAACTGGGCGAGGTAGCGCCGCAGCAGCCGGAAGTTGTATCCCACAGCAGCCAGGATGGCGTTGATGGCATCTCCAAGGCGGTGTGCCAGGTAATTGCGGCCCATGCGATGCTCTGCCTTCAGATGCCCGATGACCGGCTCCACCGCTGCCCTTCGCTTCATCAATCGCCTGATGGCCTTGGTCATGCGGCGTTTCTGGCCATCGACAAAGACCTT
>JAJRRZ010000197.1 GCA_024279045.1 Alphaproteobacteria bacterium | reverse complement strand
CTGTTCGGGAAAATCAAACGGTTCAAGAGAATTGCCCTGCGCTGCGAGAAAACAGCTGCCAATTTCGCATCAATGCTTGCCCTCGTCTGCGCCTTCATCTGGATAAAATTCGTCCACAGAGCCTAGCGCTTCGCGCACCGCCGCAATGGCGGCATCGAAGGGCAGCAGCACCGCATCATGCCGCGGCGGATAGCCCCGCACCGGTTCCAGCACGGCCAGATCGCGCCAGCGGCCTTGCGCCGGTGGCGGTGCGCCGTCCTTCAGCATGGCGCGCAGTGCCGCCCTGCCCTGCTCCAGCTCTTCCAACGACGCGCCACGAACATGTTGCTGCAACAAGGCGGCAGCGGCCTGGCCCAGCGCGCAGGCGTGCACCTGCTGCGTGAAGGCCGCCACCCTGCCCTGCCCGTCCAGCCGCACGCGTGCCCGCACCCGCGAACCGCACAGGCGCGACACCTGCAATGCCACGCCCTGTGCACCGTCCAGCGCGCCGCCCTGCTCCAGCCTTGTGGCCAGCGCCAGAATCTCCGGCGAATAGAGGTCTTCCAGCGATATTTCTGGCCTGCCGGTCATCTGCCGCGAGGCTCCCGCATGGGTGGCATTTTCATGATATGGCCAGCGCGGCGCGGGGCAGGCGCGCACCCTGCCCTTGACCACGCCATGCCTGCCTGACTAGACAATGGGCGAACCTGCACTCGGATGCAACGCCGCCGCCGCAACAGGCGGTGCGGTGGTTTTTTCATTTTCGGGGAATGACACGCACATGTCCACCATCACGCGCAAGAAGAAGGAGCTGCCCGACATCGGCAAGGGGCCGGACATCGCCCGCCCGTCGGAGGAAGAGGCCAAGGCCGCGGTGCGCACGCTCATCGCCTGGGCTGGCGACAACCCTGACCGCGAGGGCCTGAAGGATACGCCCAAGCGCGTCATCAAGGCATTCCGCGAGTTCTTCGCCGGCTACGAGGAAGACCCGAAAAAGGCGCTCTCACGCACCTTCAAGGACGTCGGTGGCTATGACGACATCGTCATGCTGCGCGACATCGAGTTCGCCTCGCATTGCGAGCATCACATGGTGCCGTTCATCGGGCGCTGCCACGTGGCCTATCTGCCCAACGAGGAGGTGGTGGGCATCTCCAAGCTGGCGCGCGTGGTGGACATCTTCGCCCGCCGCCTGCAGACGCAGGAGACCATGACGGCGCAAATCGCGCACGCCATCGACCAGCAGCTGAAGCCGCTGGGCGTGGCGGTGTATATCGAGGCGGTGCACATGTGCATGTCGCTGCGCGGGGTGGAAAAGCGCAACGTCGCCACCGTTACCACGGAATTTCTCGGCGCCTTCCGCGATGATCTGGCCCTGCAGAACCGCTTCATGGAGATGGTGCGCACGCCGTCGGAGCCGTTTGCCCTGTAAGTGCACCGAGTAAAGGCGCCGGGCAAGGGCGCTGAAGCGCGCCGTCCATCAACCTGAAGCAGCCCGGCGCCGGGTGGGCAACGTCATTGTGTGGTGTGGCCCTGCAGTCAGGATTCTCATGACCCGTTTTGCCGACAGGAACAGCATTGCCGACATCGAGGAAGGCGTCGAGTTTGCGCCGAAATTCGATGATGCCGGGCTGATTCCGGCCATCTGCACGCATGCCGAAACGGGCGAGGTGCTGATGTTCGCGTGGATGAATCCGGATGCGCTGGCCGCCACGCTGAACGACGGACTGGCCACCTTCTATTCGCGTTCGCGTGGCAAGCTGTGGCGCAAGGGCGAAACCTCCGGCGAGACCCTGAAGGTGGTTCAGGCGCGCACCGACTGCGACCAGGATGTCATCTGGCTGCGGGTGCTGCCGCAGGGGCGCGGCGCGGCCTGCCATACCGGGCGCAAGAGCTGCTTCTACCGCATCGTCCGCGACGGGGATGATGGCTGGCGGCTCGACTTCTCCGATGACAGCGAACCTCTCTTCGACCCGAAGGATATTTACCGCACACCATAGGCTCAGGCCCCATAATTCTTCACACCAGCCGTGGCGCTTATACTGAGGCCAGCCCCTGCCCCTCCACCGGCATCTTGTTCAAATCATGAAGATTTCGCAGCCCCCATGTACCGCCACGTTGCCAGTATTTCATCTGCCTGCCCCAATCCCGCCCCAAAGGCTCGTGATTTTCAGAGCGCGTCTTGGAATTATACCAATTCCAAACAAACGCACATGCAATACCGCATATTCACACAGAGGGAAATCAACCATGCTGAAAAAGATCATGCTGGCCAGCGCCATGGCCACGTTCGTCATTGCTCCGGCCATGGCCGGTGGCCATGGTGGCGGCAAGAAGATGCAGAAAATGGACTGCGCCGCCAAGCTGGAGAAAATGGCCCAAAAGGGCATGAAGGGCGAAAAATACAACATGGCCATGAAAAAGCTGAAAGCCGGCGACGAGAAGGGCTGCATGGCCATTGTCAAGCAGATGAAGAAAGGCAGCAAGTCGGGTTACGGCAAGAGCGCCTACTGAGGCGGCACACTTGTCCGGCTGCTCTGCCTGAGCAATACGGCGATGGCCCTGCCTGGTCTGTCCAGGCAGGGTCGATCATGAAAAAAGTCTTGTGGCCGACAGTGTCGGCCACAAGACTTTTTCTTCGGGGAAAGCTTGCAATTTCCAATGTGCCAAGCGGTGTATTTTTCTGTTCATCCAGCTTTGTAAATGGTCGTGTCTGGACGAATTCGATTGGTGAGTTATTCCGGCGCGCCCGTTTTTTTTTGCTGCCGAGAGGATGGATCCGCCACACGACAGCAAAGTCAGCCGCCGGTGATGTTCATGGTGCGCGGCATCTGGCCGCGGATTTCGGTGCTGGAAATGGCGAAGTCGTGGCCGCGCGGCTTGTGGGCGATAGCGGCGCGGATGGCCTGCTGCAACTGCTGCCTTCGGGCAGCCTCACCCTGCCCTGCCATCTCTTTACCACGCAGCACGGCGCGCAAGTCGGCACGGTCGTTCTGGCCAAGGCACATGTAGAGCTGACCGGTGGCGGTGAGGCGCACGCGGTTGCAATCATCGCAGAAATGCGCGCTCAATGGCGTGATGAAACCGATGCGCCCACCAGTGTGGGACAGCCGCCAGTAGCGCGAGGGGCCGCCGGTGTTCAGCTCGTCGCGCGTCAATTGCCAGCCGAGATCGTTTTCCAGCCGTTGACGCAGATGGCTCAGCGGCAGGTAATGGTCGGTGCGGTCTTCGCCCGTTTCACCCATGGGCATGGTCTCGATAAGGCTGATGTCGAAACCCTGCCCGTGCGCCCATTCGATGAGGGCGGGGATTTCGTGCTCGTTGACGCCCTTCAGCGCCACGGTATTGATCTTCACCCGCAATCCGGCATCACGCACGGCATCCAGCCCGGCCAGCACCTTGTGCAGTTCGCCACGACGGGTGATATGGCGGAACTTCTCCGCATCGAGCGTGTCCAGCGAGACGTTGACGCGGCGCACCCCGGCGGCGAACAGATCGGCTGCATGCCGGGACAGTTGCGAGCCGTTGGTGGTCAGCGTCAGCTCGTCCAGCATGCCTTCCCGCAGGTGGCGGCCCAGGCGGCGGATCAGCCACATGATGTTGCGGCGCACCAGCGGCTCGCCGCCGGTGAGGCGGATCTTGCGCACGCCCATCGCCACGAAGGCGCTGGCCACCTCGTCGATTTCTTCCAGACTGAGAATCTCGCGCTTGGGCAGAAACTGCGGGTGCTCGCTCATGCAATAATGGCAGCGGAAATCGCATCGATCGGTTACAGAAATGCGCAAATAGGTGATGGCCCGGCCAAACGGGTCAACAAGAGCGCCGGCCTGCCGCGCTGCCGGTGCGGGCTGGGCGGATGATGCGGCGGCGGCCTGCTCCGTGGAAACACTTTCCACGGTGGCGCTGTCATTGATGGTGATGCGGGTGCGCGCGTCCATGCCGGTCATGCTCCCCTCTTTCCACCCTTTGGTCAAGCAGCTCAGGGCAATCGCATTTGGGACATTTGCGATGTGCGGCTTGATAAAATGCTCTCTGCTTGTCATTGCCGGGCTTGACCCACTGCTGTCCGGTTTAATTTTCTGGACAATGTGCATGGCATTGATTCTACTGTGTTTCAAACGTTTCCGGCAGTTTGGGACACACAGCGGAGATCAATGCCATGCGCCACGACAATAGCGT
>JAJRRZ010000196.1 GCA_024279045.1 Alphaproteobacteria bacterium | reverse complement strand
CGGCGCGGTTCTTCCACTGCCTGCCACACGGCGATGTAGCCCAGATACAGCAGAAACAGCACGAACATCGAGGTAAGGCGTGCATCCCACACCCACCAGGTGCCCCACATGGGCTTGCCCCACAACGAGCCCGTGGTCAGCGAGATGAGGGTGAATACCGCACCGATGGGGGCCGCCGCCTTCGCCGCGGCATCGGCCAGCGGGTGGCGCAGCACGAAGCCCAGCGCATGGGCAACGGCCATGAAAACATAGATGCCCATGGCCAGCGACGAGGCCGGCACATGCACGAACATGATGCGCACCGTCTCGCCCTGCTGGTAATCCTGCGGGGCCACCACCAGCCCCAGATACAGCGCATAGGCAAATACCGCCACGGTCAATGCCACCAGCCACGGCTGCACCGCGCCCTGGATGCGCAGAAAGCGGTTGGGGTTGGCCAGATAATTGAACATCGACGAAACCTCTCCCTGCCGTGCTCCCTTGCTCCCCTGCCAGCGTGTAGCGCATGCGCGTGGCGTTTCGCAACTTACCTTTCCGACAGTCGCCGCCAGCCCGCCACCAGGCAGCCATCAGCGCAGATGCGCGCGCAAGGCTGCCGCCGAGGCCAGCGGCGAGACCACCAGCGCCAGCAGCACGATGGCCAGCAGGATGAGATAGGACGGCCAGGTGATGTCCGGCCCGCCCGCCCCGCCGGTGGTTACCGACACGCCGAAGATCAGCAGCGGAATATACAGCGGCAATATCAGCAGCGAGATCAGCAGCCCGCCCTTACGCAAGCCCACGGTGATGGCTGCGCCCATTGCCGCCAGCAGCGACAGCGCCAGCGAGCCGGTGATCATCGCCAGCAGCAGGGTGGGAGCCAACGCCACGTCGAGGTTCAGCAGAAAGCCCAGCGCCGGAGCAATGATGGCCAGCGGCAGCCCGGCGATCAGCCAGTGCGCCAGCGACTTGGCCAGCGCCACCACCTCCAGCGGCAGCGAACCGGTGGCCAGCACTTCCAGCGAGCCGTCCTCGTAATCGGCCGTGTAGATGCGATCCGCCGACAGCAGGATAGACAGCAGCAGCGCAATCCACAGCGCGCCGGGCGCGATGCGCTGCAACAGCGCCTGATCCGGCCCGATGCCGATGGGCAGCAGCACCACCACGGTAAGGAAGAAGCCGATGGCCGTGCCGATGTTGCCGCCAGCGCGCAGGCCCAGGCGAATATCCCGGCCCAGTATGGCGAGAAATGCCTTCATGCCACAGCCTCCGGCGCCTCCGGCAGTGCATCATCGCCCGTGTCGAAGGCGTTCTCCGGCGGGGTCATTTCCAGCGTGGTGGTTTCCGGCATGCCGAAGTCCACGTGCGTGCTGGCGACGATGATGCCGCCATTGTCCAGGTGGCGGTGCATCAGATCGCACAGTGCGGCTTGCGAAGCCACGTCCAGCCCGACGGTGGGCTCGTCCAGCAGCCACACCGGGCGCGGCGCCAGGGCAATGCGGGCCAGCGCCAGACGGCGCTTCTGCCCGGCGGAGAGCACCCCGCCCGGCAGGTGGCGCAGGGCATCGAGGCGCAGCGCGGCAATGGCATGATCCAGCGTGCCGCCGCGCATGTCCGCACCCAGGAAGCCGCCCCAGAAGCGCAGGTTCTCCTCCACCGTGAGCTGTGGCTTGATGGCGTTCTGGTGCGCCACGAAGTGGCACTGCTGGGCCAGGGGCACATCACTGATGCCGCCGGACAGATCCACCCTGCCTGCCGCCGGCGGGATGAACCCGGCAATGAGCCGCAGCAGCGAGGTCTTGCCGACGCCGTTCGGCCCGCGCAGCATCAGCATTTCGCCGCCGCCGATGGCGAACGACAGACCGGCAAACAGCAGCCGCCCGCCACGCCGGCAGGCAAGGTTGTCGCCGGAAAGCTTCAGATGACCGCCGAAAGCGCTCGACATGTGAGTCATTGCCCCGCTTGCTGGCGAAAGGCCGGTGAACACGTGCCGCATGTGGTGTGGCAGCGGCGCGTGAAAGTCAAGCGGGGTGTCAGGGTCTGGACTCAAAGCTTGAGCACTCCCCATGGGCATTCTGGCTTCATATCAGGCGGTTTTTCGTTCTTGCCAATAGCTCCACTATTGCCTGCGAACGAAAAACCGCTGCTATTTTGCCAAAATGCCTATGAGAAGCACTCATTTATTGAGACCAGACCCTAGTCCAGCTTCTTCACCAGCAGCGACAGGGTCTTCTCGTCCACGTCGATGACCTTCACGTGCGTGCCCTGCGCCATGTCCGGCCCGCGCACCCGCCATTCGGTATCACCGATGCGCGCACGACCCTCACCCTCGACGATGGCGTTGCTGATGTGTCCGGTGCGTCCGATCATGGCATGCAGGCGGCGGTTCAGTGTCGGGTTTTGCGT
>JAJRRZ010000195.1 GCA_024279045.1 Alphaproteobacteria bacterium | reverse complement strand
CCTGCTGGGGCCGAACGGCGCGGGCAAGACCACGGTGTTCTACATGATCACCGGGCTGATCGCGGCGGACGGCGGCGTCATCGAGCTGGATGGCGCTGATGTAACCATGCTGCCCATCTACCGCCGGGCGCGCATGGGCATCGGTTACCTGCCACAGGAGCCTTCGGTGTTCCGGGGGTTGACGGTGGCAGACAATATCAGGGCCGTGTTGGAGGTGCGTAAACTGCCTCGGGCCGAGCGTGAACGTGTAGTGCGTGAGTTGTTGCATGAGTTCCAGATCGAACACCTTGAACATTCGCCAGCTGTGGCGCTCTCTGGCGGCGAACGTCGGCGCGTGGAAATCGCCCGTGCATTGGCCGCAAAACCCCGATACATGCTGCTCGACGAGCCCTTCGCGGGGATTGATCCCATTGCGATCAATGATATCCGCCAGCTGGTGCGAAAGCTTACCTCTAGGGGAATCGGGGTGCTTATTACGGATCACAACGTGCGCGAAACCCTCGGCCTCATCGACCGCGCCTATATCATCCACGATGGCGAGGTGATGACCGAAGGCACGCCGCAGGAAATCGTTGCCAACCCCGACGTGCGGCGGCACTACCTGGGCGAGGACTTCACGTTGTGAAAGCGGTGGCAGGCTGGCATCAGCGCTGGCAGCGTCCGCAGAAGAAGGTGGAGCGACCGCCCTGCACGATGCGCTTCACCGGTGCGCCACAGACCGGGCAGGGAGCACCTTCACGGTCGTAGACCGCGAAGCACTGCTGAAAGCCTCCGGCGTTGCCGTCCACCCGCTGATGATCGCGCAGCGTGGAGCCGCCTGCGGCGATGGCGTCCTCCAGCACCTGCTTCACCGCCGCCGCCAGCCGTTGCAGCCGGGCCGTGGGGCGCCCTGACGGGCTGAGTGATGCTGCCTTGCGGCGCGGCGAGATGCCGGCCAGAAACAGCGCCTCGCAGACATAGATGTTGCCAAGGCCCGCCACGACGCGCTGATCCAGCAACAGGTTTTTCACCGGCGCTGCCCGACCGCAAAAGGCCTGCGCCAGGTGTGCCGCGCCGAAGGCCTCCGACAGCGGCTCCGGCCCCATGTGGCGCAGCATCCGGTGCCGGGCGGGATCGTCCGTGAGATCGAAGAAGCCGAAGCGGCGCGGATCGGTATAGATCAGGCGCGTGCCGTCATCGAGCATGAGCAGCAGGTGATCATGTGGCCCCGTGCCGGTTTCCACCGCATCGTGAAAGTAGAACTCCCCCAGCGCCAGCCCATTGCCGTCGGGCGGCAATACGGAAAAGCGCCCGCTCATGCCCAGGTGCGAGATCAGCCACATCCCGCCCGACAACTGCCACAACAGATACTTGCCGCGCCGCGCCAGCGCCTCCACGCGGCGGCCCGTGAGCATCTGCGCGAAGCCTTCCGGCCAGTCGAAGCGCAGCCGCTTCGCCGATGTGCGCACATGGCGGATGCGCCGCCCCTGCACATGCGGCGCCAAGCCGCGGCGCACGGTTTCCACTTCCGGCAGTTCCGGCATGAACAAGCTCTCCTGTCCCGGCGCGGCGATGGCTCACCGATGTATTCCGGCGCGGTCATCCCCATATGACATCATGGATCAACAAACCAGCGGAGGGAGCCATGATCAACCACAAGACCATCTGGATCGTTGTCGCCGATGGTGCGCGCGCACGTTTCTACCGCAGCAATCCCGGCGGCACGCGCATCGAACCGGCGCTCAATGTGGAATTGGTGGCCGACAGGCGTCCCAGCCGCGACCTCGACAGCGACAGGCCGGGCCGCACGAAGGATCGCATGGCACCGGGGCGCCATGCCCTGGAACCCTCCACCGACCCGCACGAACATGCACAGCAGGCCTTTGCCCGCGAGGTTGTGGAGCTGCTGGAAAAGCATCGCACACAAAACGATTTTGATGAACTGATCATTGTCGCCCCGCCGAAGATGCTGGGCCATGTGCGCGAGGCCATGAGCGCGCCATTGCGCAGGATGGTGCGCCGCGAGGAGCCAAAGGATCTCACAAAGCTTGACGCCAATACCCTGCCGCAACGGCTGGCGGCGCTGGTCTGAACGCATCGGCAGGCCCTGCGGCTGCAATCATGCGGACATTCAGCCGAAAGCCAGGTCGGGGTGGTTGCGGAAATGCTCCAATGCCTCCGGGTTGGCCAGGGCGGTGGTGTTGGCCACTTCCTCGCCGTGGATCACCTTGCGCACGGCAATCTCGCTGATCTTGCCCGAACGGGTGCGCGGAATGTCCGCCACCTGTGCGACCACTGCAGGCACATGCCGCGGTGAGGCTCCGGCGCGGATGCACTGGCGGATGCGCTGGCGCAGGTCGTCGTCAAGCGCCAGCCCTTCCTTCAACACCACGAACAACACCACCCGCTCATCCGTGCCGTCCGGCAGGCGCTGGCCGACGGCAACGGCATCGACGACCTCCTCCATCTCCTCCAGTTGCGCATATATCTCGGCGGTGCCGATGCGCACACCGCCGGGGTTGAGCGTGGCGTCGGAGCGGCCATGGATGATGACGCCGTCATGCGCGGTGATCTCGGCAT
>JAJRRZ010000194.1 GCA_024279045.1 Alphaproteobacteria bacterium | reverse complement strand
GGGCGCGCATCGAGCAGCTGTTCGGGAAAATCAAGCGGTTCAAGAGAATTGTCCTGCGCTGCGAGAAAACGGCTGTCAATTTCGCATCAATGCTTGCCCTCGTCTGCGCCTTCATCTGGAAAAAATTCGTCCACAGGACCTCGTCATTGCCGGGCATGATGCAGAACAAAGGCATTGCCGCATGAGCGTAAAGTGATGCCTGGTGCGATTGACCTGTCCTGGCACCGCCGGCCTTGTGCCGATGGTGTTTTTTTGCCAGCAACTCATGTCATGACGCAGGGCAGGGCATCATTTTCGCGTTTGCGCCGGCAAGTGCGGCTGCGCCGCCTGCTGCGGCTGTATGGTGCATTCCTGCGCGATTTCCTGCGCGCGCTGTTTCAGCCCAGGCTGGAACATTACGCAGCATCGTTGAGTTTCAGCACGCTGTTTTCCATCGTGCCGCTCACCGCCATCATGATTGCCATCTTCACCGCGCTGCCCGCCTTGCGCGATTGCGCGCGGCGCTGGAACAGTTCCTGCGCGCCAACCTGCCGGTGGGTGATCCGGCACTGATCATGGACTACATTGATCGCTTCGTGGCCAATACCGGGCAACTGGGCCTGTTGGGCGTGGGCTGGATGGCGCTGGCGGCCTACTTCTTTTCACGCACGCTGGACTACATCGTGCAGGACGTGTGCGAGGCGCCGCAGCGCCCCGCCCATCGCGCACTGCTGACCTATGCGGCACTGGCATTGAGCGTGCCGCTACTGGCGATGCTGACCTATACCGTGCAGGGATACCTGGCGGCATTGCTGGGGCACATGCCGGGCTATCGCCTGGTTTCCTGGGGCATGTCGCTCCTGCTGAGTTGGAGCATCTTCTGGCTGTTCTACCAGTTCGCGCCTAACCGCCGCGTGGCGCGCGACGCGGCGGCCATCAGCAGCTTCATCGTTGCGCTAATCTGGGTCATCTCTCGCGACCTGTTCCTGTATTACGCCACCCATATGCCCACTTATGCCACCATCTACGGCGTCATCGCCACGCTGATCCTGTTCCTGTGGTGGATCTACATCTCCTGGGCCATTCTCATCCACGGTCTGAAGTTCTGCATGCTGCTGCAGGGGCAGAAGGAATGATCCCCCGACATGGCATGCTTCAGTGAAACAGGATGAGATCCGACGTGGCAATGGCATACAGATTGGCCAGGGCAAACAGGGCGAACAGCACGGCGGACAACACCGTCATGCGGCGCATGCGGTGGGGCAGTGCATCGTGCAGGCTGGCAGGAGCCGGCCACAGGGCCAGCAATGCCACCCCCAACGCCAGCGCCGATGCCCCGAACAGCGGCCCATACAGTGCATAGCCGATGAAACCGTATTGCGGCTTTAGGATACAGAACGGGCAATGATGCACCGGTGTGTCGTAGATGTAGGGTGATATCACCGAGATGATAGCGACAATGGCCACGGCGAAAAAAAGCGTCCCACTCAGTCCATAGGCGGCATATGCCAGTGTGCCGGGCCGCCATGATGCCAATGCCGCCAGCCCCGCCAGCAACGCCAGCCCGCCGAACAGTGCTGTCAGCGCCGAGGCTGGCGGCAGGGCGGAAAGTTCCGCCTGCACGCCACTGCCCTCTGGCGTGAACAGCTTCGAGCAACACGACGTGATGACATTGGGATCCAGGTTCAGAAAATACAGCCACTGCAGGATGCCGCTTGCCAGCAACACCGGAGCAGCCATCAACAGCAGACCATACTTCAGCCGCGTCAGGGGGTAGTCGCGTCCCTCGCGGTCGGCGGCATCCACCAGAAGCCACAGCGCGGCAAGAAAGAACACCGCCATCATCAGCAGAAATGCCGGCATGCCGTAGGCATTCACGTTCAGCGTGCCCAGCGCGCACATTGCGCCGGTGAACAGGATGGCCATGCGATCGGCATTGTGCACGAACAGCACCAGCGCCGCCATCTGCGCCAGCAGCAGCAGGCGCAGCACCGTGGCCGCAAGGTGGGTGCGGCGCTCCAGTGCGATCTGCCGCGCATCACCACTGGCAGGGTTCCATTGACGCAGCAGTTGCGCCGCGAACAGCCCGCCGGCCAGCGCCCCCGCCATGCCCAGCGAGGCCACCAGCAACAGCGCCATGACCACGGGGTCGAAAATCACCGTTCGCTCACGGACACCACGCGCCCGTCCTCCATTTCCACCACCATGTCCACCAGGTCGGCCTCGAACACGCGTGGATCATGGCTGGTGATGATCAACGATTTGCCATCCGCCTTCAGCGCCGCCAGCTCCTCCAGCAGGCGCAGCACCAGTTGCGAGTCCAGGTTGGCGGTCGGTTCATCTGCGATGATCCACGGCGGGTCATTTATCAGCGCCCGCGCAATGGCCACGCGTTGTGCCTCGCCGCCGGAAAGCTCCTCCACCGGCGCCTGCGCCCGGTGGGTCAGTTGCAGCCGCTGCAGCAGTTCCCGGGCACGGTTGCGCAGTGTGCCGAACGGCATGCCGTCCGGATAGGCGGGCAGCATGATGTTCTCCATCACGCTCAGGCCGCGGATCAGGTTGAAGCGCTGGAAGATGAAACCGAAAGTGTGGCGGCGCTCCCGCGCCATGAAATGTTCCGGCAGGGCCGAGACGACCTCGCCATCGAGCAGCACGCGTCCGGAGGTGGGGCGCGCCATGCAGGCGATCAGCATCAGCAATGTCGTCTTGCCGGAGCCGGACGGCCCCTTGATGACACATGCCCTGCCTGCCGGCAGTTTCAGCGACACACCGCGCACGGCTGCCACCTCGTTGGGCTGGCCTTGGTTGTAGATCCTGGCAACGTCGCGCAGTTCGATCATCGGCGCATCACTCCGGGCCATCCATCATCTCATGACCACATCCGGGTCGGTTATGGCGGCTTTCCATACCGGCACCAGCGTGGCCGCGGTAAAGGGCACGATGGTCATGAAGGCCAGTGCGGCCAGTTGCAGGGCATCGACATGGGGCGTCAGGGCCACTTGCGGATACAATACCGACCAGCCCTTCAGCACCGGCACCAGCACGCCTGCATCGAACATGTAGATGTGCAGCCACGCGGCCACCACGCCAAACAGGAATGCCAGCAACGACACCAGCATGCCTTCCCACAGCTTCATGGCCATGACATCGCGCGTGTCCCATCCCAGCGCCTTCAGCACGCCGATCTCGCGGCGCTCCTCGGCGGACAGGCCGGAAGCCTTGTCGAAGGCGAATATGGCAAAAGCGGCCAGTGCCGCGGCCAGCATGGCCAGCACCACCCCCTCGCGCCAGGAGAACAGGTTCTCGTAGGTGCGCAGGATATCGCGCCGCGTGATGACCCGCGCCTGCGGCAGCAGGGTGGAAATCTTCGCCGCCACGGTGTCGATTTCGTTGCGGTTGCGAACGCGCAGGGTAATATCCGTGAAGCCATCTTCCGGCTTCAGATGGAAGAAACGGCGAAAGTCTTTCTCCGAGACGAGAATCAGGTCGGCGCTGACCAACTCCGATTCGGCGGGCAGCGTGCGCACGATCTTCAGCCGCAGCAGACGGTTGTCCGCTGGCGAGAGAAGATGCAGCCAGCCCAGGCCGCGCTCGTCGCGCAGGCGCTTCACTGCGGCTCCGACAATCGCTTCGCCGGGCTTCAGGCTGTGCTCGGGTGAAAAGTGCGAAGGCACCATGATGGTGTAGTTGGCGCCATTGGCGCGGTCGTAATAATAGCCCCAGAGGCGCCCCTGTACCTGGCGCGTGCCACGGATGCCGCGCAACCTGTCCGGCCAGTCCGGCGGGCTGAGTGCATGGCGGCCCAGCACAATGCGCTGCACGGTTACTTCCGGCGCTTCACTGAGCACCGCAGCGGCATCGCGGCGCAGGGCAGAGCCGTAGAACAGCACCGACGCCAGCAGAAACACCACCAGTGCATAGACCAGCAGCAGCAGCAGGTTGCGCCAGCGCCGCCGCCACATGGCGGCAACGGTGAAGTCCAGCAGATAGCGCTGACGCGCCAGCCATTGCTTCCAGCCGCTCATTGCGCCTCACTCCCTGTTGTCTGGTTGGTTTGAAGAGGGCGATGGCGGTGATTGTCTGGCTCTCCCCGTCGTCGGCACGATATGCGGCGGCGGCGTCAGCAGCGAGCCGGAAGGAAAGTGTTCCAGCGAGCCAGGCGCATCCTGAAACGGTGTGAACAGGTCGGCCTGGCTGGGGTGGCGGGTGTAGCGAGCTTCGGTGAACAGGGCGATGTCGCTCAGCCCCAATTGCGCCACCAGTTGCGCGGTGCGCTGCCGGGCGTGCAGCCTGTCGGCAAAACACAGGCCGGAGCATGCAATCTCGGCCAGCAGCAATGCCATGCCAGCCCCCAGCATCAACAGCACGGGCGTGGACCTGCGCTGGAAGAGCCGGGAGCGTTGCATCATTTTGCCTCCTTGCCGCGCACCTTGAACACGCCACGATCCAGTCCCAGAAGCATGTCCATGTCAATATCCTCGAAACGCACGATGGCCTTGCCCTTGTGGTCTTTCATGAAGGCCTCGGCATCATACATGTCCGGATGGGGAATGAGATCGTGGCCCATCGGGCCGATTACATCGGAACCGATGACATAGAGCGCCTTGCGTGCATCGATTATTTCCGTGGAATAGTAGGCGGTAACGCCGAATTCCTTCACGTCGGCCCGCGTGCGGCCCTTGGGGTCGTATTTCTTCATGTCCAGCCAGAACTTGAAGGCATCCTTCGCGCCATCGAAATGCACCGCCGAGCCATCAGCGAATACCATGGTGGCAATCCATTCGTAATAGCGTGCCGGAAACATCCCGCAGACCGGGCACTTGTCGTGCTCTCCCGGCTTGGGCAGGTTGAGCTTCGGTGCGGCCTTTTCCTGCTGCGCCGCGAGGGTGGATTGCAGCCCCGGGGCAGACGCTGCAACCAGCACGGCAATGCCGCCCACAAACATTCGCCGCGTCATGCAGGTCGCGTGGGAGCACATGTGAAGCGTCCTCTTGTGCAATTGTGTGAGAGGGGAAGAAAAAGGGCCGGGCAGCACGGACGCCGCCCGGCCAGACAGAAAGGGAAGGGTCAGCCACCCTTCTTCTGCATTTGCATTTCCTTCATCTTCTTCATCATGTGGGCGCGCTTTTCCGCGCGGCGCTTGCGGGTCATGGCGGTATCGCGCCCCAGATCCTCGTAAGCTGCCTGCAATGCGGCATCGAAGTTCACCACCTTGCCGCCTTGTGCTTCTGCCTTGGCCTTGTCGGCAAAGGCCCATTTGCGGCGCCTGGTCATGGTGCCCATCTTGCCGTCCCCCAGGCAGTAATGCGCCTTGTCGGCCTCGATCAACGGCTTCACCTTGGCATCCGCCCCGGCATCGCCAACCCAGATCTTCTTCGGGCCACGGTCAAGGTTGATGGCAAAGGCCACCGCCACGCAACGGATGGAGCAGGTGCCTTCCGCCGTGCCGTCATCATACTGGATGAGGTGGCGTGTGTGGCTCCACATCTTGCGATCCATGCCGCAATAGGGGCAGCGCGGATATTTCTCGAACTCGTTCCGGGTGGGATTATCATCCTTGCGCACTGGCGACATCACACCATGTTTCTGCTGCCAGACCCAAGGGGGCTCCATTTTCATCATTTGCATCTTGGCCGTGGCCTCGCGAATTCCGGCGGCAGCGCCAACAGCCAATGCGGAAGCACCTACCAACAGTTCCCTGCGGTTCATGATCTCTCTCCCTTGATGGAATTTTCATGCGAGCAAACAACTGCCGCGATGTTTCATTCGCGGCGGAAACTCATCGGCCTGCATCTTTGGCAGACACCATTGGCAGAAAACGCTCAGGAGAGAGGCGGAGCGCGAATATGGCCCAGTCCGTACGCAACGCGTGGCTTGAAACGTTCTTCCGGTTGGACGAAGAGGGCGCGAACGAAGGTTGTCGTTTCCGCCGCCAGGAGCGGGGGGCGTCCCATGAAGAACAACGAGACCGCGGCAGACCCGCATACCGGGCAGGTTTCCGTTACAGCCTTGCGCGAAGGCCGGTTGTCATTTCCCGTATTGGCCTGACGTGCTTCTTCCGCACTGGGCAGGCGCAAGCCCTGCGGCGTGCAGATCATGAAGATGAAGGAGTCCGGGTTGCGCACCGGCCCGGCAGCCACTGCCGCCGTGGTTGCAGCATGTATGGAGCTGAAGAATATCTCCAGCACCAGCGCATACATGGCCAGCATCGTGAAGGCGCCGCCTTTACGCAGGCGCTGCATGAACCGTGCGTTTTGCATGCGGACTCGTTTCATGCCGGTCATCCTGATGGTGCAAGGAGCGTGCCTCATGCATGGCCGAAGTCAAATGAGGCGCAGTGTCGCGCATGTGTTCATGTCATTGCATGTCCTTCAGCGGCTTGCGCGACTGGCGCAGGGTGGCCAGCAGCGAGCTGAGCAGGATGATGCCGATGCCGGCAAGTGTCAGCACATCGGGATGTTCGCCAAACACCAGCCAGCCGGCCAGCACGCCCCAGACGATGATGGCATAACGCCATGGGGCGGTATCCTTCAGTGGGGCGATGCGCACCGCCATTACCAGCGCCAGTACGCCACCAACTAGCAGCACCGCCGCCAGCGCCAGCAGCCCCCATTGCCCGCCTTGCGGCATCTGCCAGGGCTGCACCACCAGCAAGATCAGTCCGCCGAGCTGCACCAACAGCATGTTGGACAGCACCACCGTCAGCGATGGTGCGTTCGCGGGAATGTAACGGGTGGAAATGTCGCGCATGGCTGACGCCAGCATGGCTGCAAGGGCCAACAGTGCCCACATGTTGAAGCCGTCCGGCCCGGGCCGCACGACGATCAGCGCCCCGACCAGTCCGGCAGCCACCAGCAGCATGTCGGCCATGCGCAGTCGCTCGCCCAGCCGCCAGGCTGCCAGCAGCAGGATGACCAGCGGCGCGAGATTCATGATGGCCAGAATATTGGCCAGCGGCATGTGCAGCAGTGCGGTGAGATAGGCAAAGGTAACCAGTGTATCCCATGCCGACCGGGCCATGACCCGACGATGAAACACCCAGCGCAGCGCGCGCGGCCCATGACCCGGCAACAGCACGATGAGTCCTGTCAGCAACGCCAGCATGAACAGCCCGCGCCACAGCACGATCTGCCCCAGTGGCAGCGCTGCGCCCATGGTGCCGAGAAACTTCACCAGGGCGTCGTTGGCCACATACAGCCCCATGGAGGCTACCATCAGGCCAGGGCCGAAAATGCGTGCGCGCTCATGCATTGCCGGGCTGCGCCTCCACATCACGCCGCGCCTGTTTCTCCGCCAGTCGCTGTTCCTTCAGATGGCGCAGGGTGGCATAGAGCGAGCTGGCGCCGATGATGACGATGCCCGCCAGGGTCAATGCATCGGGAAACTGCCCGAACACCAGCCAGCCGGCCAGCACGCCGAACATCAGGATGGTATAGCGCCACGGCACGGTGATGTGCATCGGTGCGATACGCACGGTGATGATGATGAGCGATTGCGCGGCCCCCAGAAAGGCGCCGGCGGCGGCCAGCTTCAGCCATTCATCGGGAGAGGGAAGGTGTCCTTTCACCGGCGCCAGGGCCCACAGTACCAGCGCCATTATCTGGATCACCACCGCCGCGGCCAGCGCCATGGCCAGCGATGGCGCTTCCGCCGGGGCCTTGCGGGTAACCAGGTCGCGCGTGGCAATGCTCAGCACCGCGGCGAAGGCGGCCAATGCCCAGATATTGAACCCTTCCGCGCCGGGGCGCACGACAATCAGCGCACCGATGAAGCCGGCAATGATGGCCACCAGCCGCCGCGGCCCCGGGCGTTCACCCAGAAACAGCATGGACAGCGCCAGAATGGCCAGCGGCGTCAGATTGAGGATGGCGATGGCATTGGCGATGGGCATGTGCAGCACCGCCAACAGATAGAAGATGGTAACCGCCGTACCCAGCACCGCCCGCAGCAGAATGGCGCGATGGGTGATCCAGCGCAGCGCCGCGATCCCGTGGCCGGGCAGCAACAACACAACGGCGAAGGTGAACAGCAGGATGAAAAAACTGCGCAGGGCGAAGATTTCGGCGAACGGCATGCCACCCTGGCCCAGCAGCTTGGCCATGGTATCATTGGCCACATACAGCGCCATGGTGGACACCATCAGGACGGGGCCAAGAATGTGCGCGCGTGTTGTCATGCCAACGAGCCTTTACCGGCTGGCGGCTGTTGCACAAGGTGTCTTTTTGCATGTAGTTGTGAGCTGGCTGCATGCATGGCGGGAAACCTGCCAGCCGGTCCAGGCTCAGGCCCCATAAATTAATTTGTATGGTCCCCCAAGCTGTTTACGCTGCATATCAGCGCCCTTTTGCCCTTGGAAATACCCACAGGTATTCCCGGCGGTCATAAGAACGCCGATATCTTGCGCAAATGACGCATCTACCATGCCTCTTTATGAGTCCTGAGCCTTAAAGTTGCGCAGTGTGCTTGACGCGACAACAGCAAGGACCCTCCCAGCGCTGGAAGGGCCCCTGCTTGTGCATCCGTTTGTGTTTTTCAGTCCAGTTTGGGAATGCGCAGCGCCTGGCCGGGGTAGATCTTGTCCGGGTCGGAGAGCATCGGCTTGTTGGCCTCGTAGATGGCCATGTATTTCGCTCCGTTGCCGTAGTGCTGCTCGGCGATCTTCCACAGGCTTTCGCCCTTCTGGACAATATGAATCACCGGCTCGCCTTCCTCGCCTTCGGCCACCTTCACCTGCGTTTCCACCTGCGCCACGCCGATAAGATTGCCCGCCGCGACGACGGCCTTTTCCAGGATGGTCTGATCGGCCACCTCACCCTTCAGCACCACTTTATCGCCCTGGACTTCCACGTCCACTCCATCGGCGCCGATGTCGAGGGTCTGAAGTTCCTTCTTCACCTCTTCCGCCGGCGGTGCTTCCTCTTCGCCACCGATGCCCAGTTTCTTGCCCGCAGACTTGATGAAATCGAACAGCCCCATGAATACCCTCCTTCTTGTGGTATGGCTTGCCACGCACAGGATAGCAGCTTTCTGCTCTTGCGCCTATGGCAACAAGAGTGATGACATGAAAAACGGAGGAAATATCAGCCCTCTTCATCAACCAGGATGACAGCCTGGGCGACGATGACGGTGCCGTCGGGCCTGCAGGTGATGGCCGGCGAGCCGTGCAGCCGGTAGCCTTCCTCCAACGCCTGTGAAACACGCTGGCAGAAGGCGGCGTCATCCGGCCCGGTGAGCAGGCGGTAGCGCTTTTTTGACCCGTTGCCCATGCATCAGGTCTCCCGGATGATTCCTTTGCCAATCCGTGCGTTCCAGTCTGCGCGTTGCCGCCTCAGGTGTCCGCCGCGTCAGCCATTACCCAGGCCTTGCGGATGCGCCCCGGGTTGGGCACCGGCTCGCCCTTCGGCAGGGCATCGACCACTTCCATGCCTTCCACCACTTCGCCCCAGACGGTGTACTGCCCATCGAGGAAATTGCAGTCGGCGGTGCAGATGAAGAATTGCGAGTTGGCCGAATTGGGGTCCATCGTCCGCGCCATGGAGGCCACGCCACGCCTGTGCGGAGCATTGCTGAACTCCGCGTCCAGGTTGGGCTTGTCCGAGCCGCCCGTGCCGGTGCCGGTGGGGTCGCCCCCCTGCGCCATGAAGCCCTCGATGACGCGGTGAAACGGCGTGCTGTCATAGAATCCCTCGCGCACCAGCTCCTTGATGCGCGCCACGTGATTGGGCGCCAGGTCGGGGCGCAGGCGGATGACCACCTTGCCGGAGGTCGCTTCATCGGTGGTGTCGATGTCGAAGACGATGGTGTTTTCCGGATCGAGTGTATCGCTCACGTTTCTGCTCCACTGAAGATGAATCCGATCAATTGCCGAACAATCGCATATCTGCAGCTTTTCTCAAGGCTGTTTTGCAAGGAGTGGGGCCACAAGCCTCCGAAACTGGCGCTGTCTCCCTCATGCGGAGAGGGAAGAAAGCCGGCGAATGATCTCATTCACAGGATATAGCGGGAGAGGTCAGCATTGCGGGAGAGATCGCCGATGCGCTCTTCCACATAGGCGGCGTTGACGGTGATCACCGCGCCGCTGGCATCGGGTGCCTCGAAGCTGATTTCCTCCAGCACCCGCTCCAGCACCGTGTGCAGGCGGCGTGCGCCGATGTTTTCCACCTGTGCATTGATCTCCGCCGAAATGCGCGCCAGCGCCGCGATACCGTCCTGGGAGAACTCCAGCTTCACTCCTTCCGTCTCCATAAGCGCCACATACTGCTTCACCAGCGAGGCCTCCGGCTCGGTAAGAATGCGCTTGAAATCCTCTTCGGACAACGCCGAAAGCTCCACGCGAATGGGCAGGCGGCCCTGCAATTCCGGCAACAGGTCGGAAGGCCGGGCCACATGAAACGCGCCCGACGCAATGAACAGGATGTGGTCGGTCTTCACCGGGCCGTGGCGGGTGCTCACCGTGGTGCCCTCGATCAGCGGCAGCAGGTCGCGCTGCACGCCCTCGCGCGAGACATCCGCGCCGCGCGCGCCGCCCTCCGCGCGGGCGCAGATC
>JAJRRZ010000193.1 GCA_024279045.1 Alphaproteobacteria bacterium | reverse complement strand
TTGCTGGGACGACTGAATGAAGCCCTTGGCCCGGTCGGTATAGATTTCCAGGTTCATGTGTTTCTCCCTGATGCATGCCCCCGCCGGTGTTCCGGCGCCGGGAAGTTATTCGCTTGTTCATGAACCGATATAGGTGGCGCAAAGGCCTGCACAAGAACGAGCAACAGGAAAAATGCAGCCCATTGCATGACAAGAAGGGAGAGAAGAGCCGTTGGTGCGAGCTTATGGAAAAACGTAAACGCTGCGCCACACCAACCTGCGTCAGCAAAAGTCAAAGCGCACCACGTGGCTTGGAGGGTAACCAAAAACAGGGCTGATGGAAAAGCGTAGTCGTTGTTACGCATCAACCTGCGTCAGCAAAAGTCAAAGCGCACTGCATGGCTGGGGGGTAACCAAAAACAGGGCTGATGGAAAAGCGTAGTCGTTGCTACGCATCAACCTACGTCAGCAAAAATCAAAACGCACAACGTGCGTGGCGGAGAGGGTGGGATTCGAACCCACGGTGCCCAAGGGGCACAACGGTTTTCGAGACCGCCCCGTTCGACCACTCCGGCACCTCTCCGCAAACGAGGCTTGAGATAACGCAACTGCCGCGGTTCAACAAGGGGCAATTCAGGCGCGGGGCAAGCCGCGGCAAAAGCCTCAAGCTGCCTTGGCGTCGATGAAGGCCCAGGCGCCGTATCCGACCACGCGTGATTTGTCGCCTGCGGTATCGCCGGAGTTGCGCAGGTCGAGCAGCAGCGGCTTCCAGTGGCGCTTGCGGGCCTCCTCCAACAGGCCGGAGAGCGGACGAGCGCCGCAGGCATCCAGCGGCGAGATGTGGTGCGCATCCAGCGCGGCGATCTTCTCCGCGGTGTGGGCGTCGTGCTGGCGAGCCTGATCGTAAGGCTCGTAGTGCGACAGGTCGGAGGAGATGATGATGGCAGTATCGGGTGTATCGAGCGTCTCGATGACCTTGGCCACCTCTTCCGGCGTTGCCTCGCCGACCACCAGCGGCAGCACCGGCACGTTGGGGAACAGCACCTGGATGAAGGGAAGCTGCACTTCAAGGGCGTGTTCGCGGGCGTGGGGGATATTGTCGATGATGACCTGAGGCAGGCGGGCGATGGCGGCGCGGGCGTCGGTGTCCACCGGCACCGTGCCCAAGGGTGTGGCGAATCCGTCCCAGGCCGGGGCAGCGATGCCACGAAACGGCACGGTGTGTGCCGGGCCAAGCAGCACGATGCGCCGCACGTCCGGGCGTCTGGCCAGCGCGGCGTAGGCATGTGCAGCGATCTCGCCGGAATAGC
This sequence comes from Alphaproteobacteria bacterium, assembly GCA_024279045.1. Lineage (GTDB taxonomy): Bacteria > Pseudomonadota > Alphaproteobacteria > Rhizobiales > Aestuariivirgaceae > Thermopetrobacter. The sequence continues at coordinate 14,494 of JAJRRZ010000193.1, read as the reverse complement.
GATAGCCCGCGTGTGGGGCGACGATGGCGTGCACCTGTGGCAGGTCGGGCACCTCGCGCCCGGCATTGGCCAGCACGGCACGCACGTATTGCTCCAGTTGCCGCGGATCGTCGGGGTAGAACATGCCCGCCACCGCGGGGGGACGGATATTGCTCATGGTTGCCATCCTCTCGCTTCGCGCCTGCCCGTTTCTTAAAAATGATGCCTTTCATTTCTATATATGGGCGAGAGAACAGCGGCTGAAAAGGGACAATGACCTTCCGGCAGGAAGGGGGATCATGGCGAGAAAGGAACACATTGAGGGCGTGCCGGGGCGTTACTGGAAAACGCTCGATGATGGTCGCGTATTGTGCGAGCTGTGCCCGCGCCAGTGCAAGATCCGCCCCGGCCAGCGCGGGCTTTGCTATGTGCGCGGTGTTACGGACAAGGGCGAGCTGGTGCTCACCACCTGGGGCCGCTCTTCCGGCTTCGTGGTGGATCCGGTGGAGAAGAAGCCGCTGTATCACTTCCTGCCCGGCACGCCGGTGTTGTCCTTCGGCACGGCAGGGTGCAACCTTACCTGCAAGTTCTGCCAGAACTGGCATATCTCCAAGGCCAGCGAGTTCGACGTGTTGCAGCGCCCGGCCACGCCGGCGACCATCGTGCGCATGGCCAGGGCCACGGGCTCGCGCGCGGTAGCACTCACCTACAATGATCCGGTGATCTTTCTGGAATACGCGGTGGACGTGGCAAAGGCCTGCCATGCGGCGGGGCTGAAGACCATTGCCGTTACGGCGGGCTACATCAGCCCAGAGGCGCGCGAGGAATTCTTCGCCCACATGGACGCGGCGAACATCGACCTGAAGAGTTTTACAGAAGATTTCTACCGCAAGCTGGCGACGGGGCACCTGGAACCGGTGCTGGATACGCTGCGTTACGTCTATCACGAGACCGACACATGGCTGGAGATCACCACACTGCTGATTCCGGGCAAGAACGATTCCGATGAAGAGATCACCGCCATGTCGCGCTGGATCGTGGAGCATCTGGGCCCGGACGTGCCGTTGCACTTTTCGGCCTTTCATCCCGACTGGCGCATGAGCGACGTGCCGCCGACACCGCCCGCAACGGTGAAGCGCGCGCGCAAGCTGGCGATGCAGGCGGGGCTGCAATATGTCTATACGGGCAACATCCGCGATGACGAAGGACAGAATACCTGTTGCCACCAATGCGGCGAGCTGCTGATTGGCCGGCGCGGCTACGACATCACGTGCTGGAACATGGCGCCGGTGGGCAAGTGCCCGGTGTGCGGCACGCCCTGCGCCGGAGTGTTCGAGGAGCGGCCCGGCACCTGGGGCAGCCGCTACCTGCCGGTAAATCCACAGGCCTTTTCCGCGCACGAGGAGGGCTAGGCTCAGGACTCAATACCTGAGCACTCCCCATGGGCATTTTGGCTGCATTTCAGACGGTTTTTCGTTCTTGCCAATAGCTTCACTATTGCCTGCGAACGAAAAACCGCTGCCATTTTGCCAAAATGCCCATGAGAAGCACTCATTTATTGAGACCAGACCCTAAGCCGCAAGCCACGAAACACCATAAGGCCGCCAGCAGATGCGCCAGCGGCCTCGTTCATGCGTTCGAGCGGGTAGAATACCGCTTCAGTATTCGTCCTTCGGCGGCAGCACCTGGCGGCCACGATACATGCCCGTCTTCAGGTCGATGTGATGCGGTCGGCGCAGCTCGCCGGTGTTCTTGTCTTCCACGTAGACGACGTTTTCCTTGGCATGCCCGCCGCGGCGCTTGCCGATCTTGGAGCGGGTTACCTTCTTCTTCGGAACGGCCATGGCGCAATCTCCATTTCCTGCCGGCCCGCGCGCGGCGCGCAACGGGCGCATGATGGGCGATAATGCACGTGATGGCGCGCCTTATACCGGCCAAGCGCCGCCAATGCCAGCAAAAAATGCCGCATGACAGCCATGCCCGCCGGTTCAGCCCGCAAGTCCCGCGCCCTTCAGCCCCACCAGCACGAACTGCACCGCAAGCGCGGCCAGGATGATGCCCAGCAGGCGCGAGATGGCGCCAATGGCCGTTTCGCTGAGAAAACGCTCCGCATGGCTGACGATGTAGAACAGCGCCAGCGTGATGCCCAGCACCAGCAGCACCACCGCAACGATGGCGCCCTGGGCCAGCACATCGCCCCTGTGCTGGCCCATCAGCAGGATGACGGAAGTAATCGCCCCCGGCCCGGCGATCAGCGGAATGCCCAGCGGAAACACCCAGGAATCGTCCATGCGCGCATAATCGTGTGGTGGCTCTTCATGCTCGACGGTGCGGCGGCGGCGCTCGCTGCGTTTCTCGAACAGCATTTCCGCCGCGATCATGAACAGCAGCAGGCCACCAGCAATGCGAAACGCCGCCAGCGAAATGCCGAACAGCTTCAGGATGGCCTCGCCGAAGAAGGCGAACAGCAGCAACACCACTGCCGCCAGTCCAACCGCGCGCAGGGCAATGGCGCGGCGCTGGCGCGGCGGCTGACGCATGGTCAGCGCCACGAAGATGGGCGCCAGCCCCAGCGGGTCGATGATGACGAACAGCGTGGCGAAGGCGGGCAGCACCACCGTGGTGAACAGTTCGGACATGCAATCTCCCATCTGGCAGGCGCAATCGGGGCCAGAGGCTGGCAAAACCGCGCGTTCCTGCTAATACTGCCACGGTAATCGCCAGACTTGTAGATACAAAGAGACGAGGTTTACGCATGAGCGACACCACGCGCGCTTTCGATGTCAAACGCACCCTGGAGGTGAACGGCACGGCATATGCCTATTACGCACTGGCGGAGGCGGAAAAACAGGGCCTGGGCGACATATCGCGCCTGCCGGTGTCGCTGAAGGTGCTGCTGGAGAATCTGCTGCGCTTCGAGGATGGCCGCACGGTAACCGCCGATGACATCCGCGCCGTGGCGGGCTGGCTCGATGACCGTGGACGTGCGAAACGCGAGATCGCCTTCTTCCCGGCGCGGGTGCTGATGCAGGATTTCACCGGCGTGCCAGCGGTGGTGGATCTGGCCGCCATGCGCGATGCCATGGCCACGCTCGGCGGCGATGCGGCGAAGATCAACCCGCTCAACCCGGTGGATCTGGTCATCGACCACTCGGTAATGGTGGACAGCTTCGGCAACGCGCAGGCCCTGGCCTTCAACCGCCAGCGCGAATACGAGCGCAACATGGAGCGCTATCGCTTCCTCAAGTGGGGCCAGCAGGCCTTCGACAACTTCTCCGTGGTGCCGCCGGAGACCGGCATCGTGCATCAGGTGAACCTGGAATACCTGGCCCGCGTGGTGTGGACGAAGGACGCCGAAGGGGAAGCGCTGGCCTATCCCGACACCGTGGTGGGCACCGATTCGCACACCACCATGATCAACGGCCTGGGCGTGCTGGGCTGGGGCGTGGGCGGCATCGAGGCCGAGGCGGTGATGCTCGGCCAGCCGGTGTCCATGCTGATTCCGGAGGTGGTCGGCGTGGAGCTGACCGGCGAGCTGGCGGAAGGTGTAACCGCCACCGACCTGGTGCTGCGCATCGTCGAGATGCTGCGCCAGCATGGCGTGGTGGGTAAGTTCGTGGAGTTCTGCGGCGAGGGGCTGAGCCATCTGTCGCTGGAGGATCAGGCGACCATTGCCAACATGGCCCCCGAATATGGCGCCACTTGCGGCTTCTTCCCCATCTCGGCGGAGACGCTGGAATACCTGCGCATCACCGGGCGCGACGAGGAACAGATTGCGCTGGTGGAGGCCTATGCGAAGGCGCAAGGCATGTGGCGCGATGCCCAGACCCCGGCGCCGGAATTCACCGACAAGCTCACCCTGGACATGTCCACCGTGGAGCCTTCCATCGCCGGGCCGAAGCGTCCGCAGGACAGGGTGCCCCTGCGCAACGCGAAACAGGCGTGGAGCAAGGCGCTGGAGCAGGAATACGATAAGGCCGCGGAGGCGGAAAGGCGCGTGCCCGCGCCGGGGGCGGATTTCGATCTCGGTCATGGCGATGTGGTGATTGCGGCAATCACCTCGTGCACCAACACCTCCAACCCCAACGTCATGCTGGCCGCCGGACTGCTGGCGAAGAAGGCCCGCGAGAAGGGGCTGAGCGTGAAGCCATGGGTGAAGACCTCGCTGGCCCCTGGCTCGCAGGTGGTGCGCGATTATCTGCAGCGCGCCGGGCTGCTGGACGATCTGGAGGCGCTGGGCTTTGCCGTGGTGGCCTATGGCTGCACCACCTGCATCGGCAACTCCGGGCCGCTGCCCGAGCCGGTGGCACAGGCCATCGAGCAGCATGATCTGGCCGTATGCTCGGTATTGTCCGGCAACCGCAACTTCGAAGGCCGCGTCAACCCGCTGGTGAAGGCCAACTGGCTGGCCAGCCCGCCGCTGGTGGTGGCCTATGCCATTGCCGGGACACTGCGTGTCGATCTGACGAGCGAGCCGCTGGGCATGGATGCCAAGGGCAATCCGGTCTATCTGAAGGACATCTGGCCGACGCAGGCCGAGATTCGCGAGACACTGCGCCACGCCCTCAGCCGCGAGGAGTTCACCGCGCGCTATGCGGACGTCTTCGCCGGCGATGCCGACTGGCGGGCCATCGATGCCGGAGAGGGCCAGACCTATCAGTGGGACGAGGCTTCCACCTACATCCGCCGCCCACCCTATTTCGACGGCATGGATCTGGCCGAACCGACGCCGCCGGAAGCCATCAGTGGCGCGCGCATCCTCGGCCTGTTCGGCGACTCCATCACCACCGATCACATCTCCCCCGCCGGGGCCATCGCCAAGGACAGCCCCGCCGGGCGCTACCTGATGGAACACGGCGTGCAACCGCAAGACTTCAACTCCTACGGTGCGCGGCGCGGCAATCACGAGGTGATGATGCGCGGCACCTTCGCCAACATCCGCCTGCAGAACGAGATGGTGCCGGACAGGCGCGGGGGATGGACGGTGCACCAGCCCTCCGGCGAGGTGATGAGCATCTTCGATGCCGCCATGCGCTATGCTCAAGAAGGCGTGCCGCTGGTGGTCATCGCCGGGCGCGAATACGGCACCGGCTCCTCGCGCGACTGGGCGGCGAAGGGGCCGAAGCTGCTGGGCGTGCGCGCCGCCATTGCCGAGAGCTTCGAGCGCATCCACCGCTCCAACCTCATCGGCATGGGCGTGCTGCCGTTGCAGTTCCCCGACGGGGTGAACCGCCAGACCCTGAACCTGAGCGGCGCGGAAATCATCCACATCGAGGGGCTGGATGCGCTGAAGCCCGGCGCCACGGTAACGGTGCGCATCACCCGGCCTGACGGCAGCGAGGAGAGCTTCGAGGCGCTCTCGCGCATCGATACCGAGGACGAGCTGGACTACTGGCGCAACGACGGCATCCTGCCCTACATGCTGCGCCGCCTGGCGCAGGGCTGACATGCCCGCGCGGACATGCCTCGCGAAACGGTGATGGCTGCGTGCGCGCCTTCACCCGAACGTGAGAGGCCCGCACAACACGGCTGCGCTATGATGTGGGCATGAGCAACGTTTCGCATATCGACCGCCGCCGCCTGCTGACCCTGCTGGGCGCTGCCGGTGGCGCCACCCTGCTGGTGGGGGCTTCCGGCGCACGGGCCATGAACAACCCGGTGCGCAAGCCGAAGGTGGTGGTGGAGCTGTTCACCTCGCAGGGCTGCAACGCCTGCCCACCGGCGGATGCCCTGCTCGGCAGGCTGGTGCGCCAGCCGGACATCCTCGGCATCGGCTACAACATCGACTACTGGGACTACCTCGGCTGGCGCGACACGCTGGCCCGCGCCGAATTCACCCGCCGCCAGCGCATGTATGCCAAGGCACGCGGCGATGATGCCGTCTATACACCGCAGATTATCGTCAACGGGCGCTGGCACGTGGTCGGCAACAACCCGCGCAAGGTGGCCGCGCTCATCAACAAGGCGCGCGGCAAGGGCGGCTGCCAGCTCACCGACATGACCATGCGGCGCGAAGACAAGGCACTGGTGGTGGAGCTAGCCGAGGCCTCCGGCAAGGTGCGCGCCATGATGCGCACGTTCGGCGGCAAGAAAGGCGGAAAGGGCAAGGCGGAGGCCACCTTGTGGGTGGTCGGCATGAAGAGCCGCGTGCCGGTGCGCATCGCCAGTGGCGAGAACCGCGGGCGGCACATCGCCTATCATCACGTGGCGCGGCACATCATGCCGGCGGCCATGTGGCACGGCGAGGAAAAGCGCCTGAGCCTGCCGCTGGACGAGATCATGCGCGGCGGTGCCGACTTCTGCGCCGCGCTGCTGCAACTGGGCACCCACGGCCCCATTATCGCCGCGGCACGGATATGATCGATCGTCAGGAAAAGTCTTGTGCCCGATGCTGTCGGCCACGGGACTTTCTTCACGATTGACCAGACATGCCCGAAAAACCTCAAGCGCCAGTGGATTCTTGCCAGACTGCCGGTTGGCGCCTCCCTCCCCGGCTCTTCCCCTTTCAGAGGGAGGGGCGAAATTGGCTGAACGGAAATTGCAGGGTTTTACGCATCAAAAAGCCGCAGGCTTGCGATTCCGACTATTGCAAATTTGCCGTTCTCAAACTGGTATTGCAATGTGTTGCGAACAGTTTACGTCCGACAAGCAAGGGACAAGCGAAGAAAAACAGAAAGCCCGCCGATGATGCATCGGCGGGCTTTTCGATTGGGTGCATCGTGGCGGGCAGGGCTTTCAGCCTTGGCGCGCCTTGAAGCGCTTTTTCACCTTGTTGATGACATACAGACGCCCACGGCGGCGCACCACGCGATTGTCGCGGTCGCGCTTGGCCAGCGAACGCAGCGAATTGCGCACCTTCATGATCCTGATCCCTTCCTGTTCGTCCGGCCCGCTGGCGCGCGGGGCCGCCTGAATGATGTTTCGGCAATGCAAAGGGGCGGCAGCGCCGCCCCGAAGACCTGGCCGCTGTTTACCCGCGCGTGGTGTGGCATGTCAAGGCCGCGACAGGCTCAGGATCGGCAAGAGGCTGGGCGCCTACTTCTCTTCACCGCCCCCATCGGAATCCGATTTGATATTGGCAAAGACCGATTCCGCGTCCGGTAGCGGTTCCTCGTCGTTTGTGGCCGCCGGCGTGTCCGGCTGGGAACCGAACACGTCGTCCACGTCCACGCTCTGCCTGTCCAGCTCGGCCAGCGTTTCCTGTGGCGTCTTCAGAGTCTCTTCCATCTGCGGCTCGGCAATGCCCAGTTTCTCGCGCTCCTTCGCCGCGCGCTCCACGGCCTTGGCCACGGCTTCGTCCAGCTCCACCTGCTTGCACAGCCCCAATGTTACCGGATCCTTCGGTACGATCTCGGCAATGTTGCGGTGCGTGCGGTTGCGGATGGCCTCGATGGTGTTGCGCGTGGTGCCGATGAGCTTGCCGATTTGCGCATCGCTCAGTTCGGGATGGTGTTTCAACAGCCAGGCGATGGCGTTGGGCTTGTCCTGGCGCTTGGAGACAGGCGTGTATTTCGGCCCCTTGCGCTTTGTTCGAGGCACCTCCACCGCAGGGCTGGACAGTTTCAGGCGATAGGCAGGGTCGGCCTCGCCCTTCCCGATTTCCTCGCGGGTGAGCTGGCCGGCGGCGATGGGGTCGATGCCGCGGATGCCCTGCGCCACCTCGCCATCGGCAATGCCCTGCACTTCCAGCTCGTGCAGGCCGGTGAACTCGGCAATTTGTCTGAAGGTCAACGCGGTGTTGTCCACCAGCCACACGGCGGTGGCCCTTGGCATGAGGGGTTTGTCGGACATGATGTCTCTCCTGTCGGATTCCGGCATATCCGCCGGAATGCCGCAAATCTTCATCCATCAGGTTTGCGGGATTGGCGGCAATATAGTCGTGCAATGGGGTGATGGCAACTCGTTCGCCAGCTCATTCTTCACACTGGCGCACAATCTTCTCCACCAGGGCCAGATCGTCGGATTTGTCAACGTCGATGGCGGCCCGCGCATCTGTCAGCAGCACCGGCTGCGCGACAATCCCCAGTCTGCGCGAGGCCAGCGCGAAGGCCCGATGCAATGATCCGGCGGCGGGCAGCACCATGCCCAGCAGCAGCCGCATCAGCGGCCATAGGCCAAAGGCGAAGGCAATGCGCCAGGGCTGCTTGCGGTTCTGTTCCGCGCGCCGCCAGAAGTGTGCCGCGGCCACGGCGCGGGCGTGGCGGAACAGGAACAGGTTGCAGGCGGTTGCCTGATCGCGCCCGAAGCGCAGCCAGGTGCGCCGCACCTGCGGAAAGGCCGTCTCGACGACCTCGCGCCGCGCCAGCCCCACCAGCAGGTCGGCTCGCGGGTTGTCGTGCGCCGCGCCGAACATGGCCGCCACCATTTCGGGCTTCAGCAGGGCATGATCGCCGGTGGTTACCAGTACTGGGGCATCCGATCCGGCGAACAGCTTCTGCAGCGCCTGCGTGGCGGAAGCCGCCGCCGATTCCGCCACCGGCAGAAATGCAATTTCGCCGGCCAGCTCTCCCAGTGCTTCGCACGCCGCCTGCTGGTCGTCGATGACGATGAATACCTCGCCTATTTCCGGCGCGCCGCGCAATGCTTCCACCACGCGGCGCAACATCGGCACACCGCCGACATTCAGCAGGCACTTGTGGCGCACCCCGAAAGCGCGCGCCATGGGATCATCCGCTCCGCGCGCGGCGGCCAGCACCAGCGCGCGGGCCTTTCCCGTGGCCGCCTCCAAGTTGCTGTCAGCGCTGGTGTCAGGGGATCTCGCGTTCATAGATCCGGTAGGTCTTGTAGTGTCTGGCGCCGGTACTCTCGATGAGCTTGCGCGTGCGCATGTTGGTTTCCAGAATCCACGACAGTTCCGCCCCCTGCACGCCGCGATCGCGGTGATACGTGTTCACCTTGTCGATCACCGCCAGCGCCAGCGCCGCGCCGATGGTGCTGTTCTGATATTTCCGGCGCACGCCCATCAGTGGCATGCGCATGCGCTCAGGCGGCCCGGCAAATTTCAGCCGCCAGATCAGCTTCGCCCAGTTGAATGGCAGCAGTCTGCCGCCGAAGTCGGCAATCATGCGGTTGATGTCGGGTATCACCACGGTGAAGGCCGCGGGTTCGCCTTTCCAGGTGGCGATGGCCACGTCATGCTCGCCGACGAGCCAGCGCAATTCATCGCCCATCTGGCGGATTTCGCGCGCGGTAAAGGGCACAAAGCCCCAGTTGGCCGACCAGGCATCGTTGAAGATGTCCATGATCAGATCCAGCTCCGCGCGCAGTTCGCGCTTCACCAGTCCGCGCACGTGCAGATCGCCCTTGTCCTTCAGGCGTTGCGCCAGTGTCAGGAATTTCTCCGGGGCGCGCATCTCGCGGGTATAGTCATAGGCCAGCAGATCCATCACCTTGCGCATGCCGGCGGTGTGCATGTGCGCATCATACCAGTGCCGTGCATGGCCCATCATGACCGCCGGGGGCGTGTCGAAACCCTTTACCAGCAGGCCGCTTTCCTGGTTGATCGACCAGTTGAACGGCCCGCGCATGCGCACAATGCCGCGCGCGCGCAGCCAGCCTTGCGCGGCATCGAGCAGCGCGGCGAAAACATGTGCATTGTCCACCGCCTCGATGAAGCCGAAAAAGCCGGTGGGCGGCTCGTCCGGGTGGGTGGCGTTGAACAGCCGATCGATGTGTGCAGAAACGCGCCCCACCACCTCGCCACGGCGCAGCGCCAGGAAGAGCTGCCCCTCGCCATGCTCGAAGAACGGATTGTGCCGGGGCGAGAGGTGCATGCGCCGCTCGATGTGCAGCGGCGGCACCCATGCCGGATCGTCGGCATAGATGCGGTGCGGCAGGCGGATGAAGGCATCAAGCTGCCGAGCATCCACCACCGGCAGGATTTCCACGCGGTCGTTGCCGGTTTGGCTGGCGGTTGTGCGCATGTGGTGATTCCCCGGTGTTAACCCATGGCCCATGGCCTTGCCTTATCATTCCGGCATGAGCAAGGCGACCGAAAACCTCACGAGCGCCGTGCATGGCGTGCTCAACCGCCTGCCCACCGGTGTGCGGCGCAGGATCACGCAGCACTATTTCCGCTTCAGCCGCGCGCTGACGCTGGGCGTGCGCGCCCTGGTGCTGAGCGAGGCGGGCGAGGTGTTGCTGATCCGCCATACCTATCAGCCGGGCTGGATGCTGCCCGGCGGCGGCGTGGAGAAGGGCGAGGCGGCGGAACAGGCGCTGGCCCACGAGCTGCGCGACGAGGTGGCCATTCACCTGAAGGCGCGTCCGGCGCTGTTCGGCATCTACGACAACCGCGTGGTGTTCCCCAACGACCACGTCCTGCTTTATGTGTTGCGTCCCGGCGATTACGAACGCCTGCCCTGGCGGCCCAATGCGGAAATCGCCGAGATGGGCTTCTTTGCCCCCGACGCCTTGCCCGAGGCCACCACGCAAGGCACCCGGCGGCGCATTGCGGAAGTGCTGCGCGGACTGCCGCCCGCGCAGCAGTGGTGAGAGAGAAGCCAGCGCTCCCCGATGGCGGCGCATTGCCTGGAGATCAGCGCGGCTGCACCAGGCCACGGTTGATCAGCGCCTCGGCGATCTGCACGGTATTCAGCGCTGCGCCCTTGCGCAGGTTGTCGGCCACCACCCACAGCGCCAGGCCATTGTCTACCGTGGCGTCGGTGCGGATGCGCGAAACGTAGACCGGATCCTCGCCGGCGCATTCCACCGGCGTTACGTATCCGCCGTCCTCGCGCTTGTCCACCACCAGCACGCCGGGCGATTCGCGCAGCAGGTCGCGGGCCTCGTTCTCGTCCACCTCGCTGGCGAACTCGATGTTGACCGCCTCGCCGTGGCCGATGAACACCGGCACGCGCACCGCCGTTGCCGTTACCTTGATCTTCGGGTCGAGGATCTTCTTTGTCTCGGCGGTGAGCTTCCATTCTTCCTTGGTGTAGCCGTCTTCCATGAAGACGTCGATGTGCGGGATGATGTTGAAGGCGATCTGCTTGGTGAACTTCTCCGGTTCCGGCATGTCGGTAACGTAGATGCCCTTCGTCTGGTTCCACAGCTCGTCCATGGCCTCCTTGCCGGCGCCGGAGACGGACTGATAGGTGGAGATCACCACGCGTTCGATTCCCCACTTCTCGTGCAGCGGCTTGAGCACCACCACCAGCTGGGCGGTGGAACAGTTGGGGTTGGCGATGATGTTGCGCCGCTTATCGTCCTTCATCCAGTCTTCCAGCACGTGGGCGTTGACCTCCGGTACGATCAGCGGAATGTCGGCCTCGTAACGCCAGCAGGAGGAATTGTCGATGACGATGGCCCCCGCCGCGCCGATCTTCGGCGCCCACTGGCGCGACACCGATGCCCCAGCCGACATCAGGCAGAAATCCACCGTGGAGAAATCGAACTGCTCCAGGTCCTGACATTTCAGGATGTCATCGCCGTATGACACCTCCACGCCCAGCGAGCGGCGCGAGGCGATGGCATGCACCTCATCCGCCGGAAAACCTCGCTCGGCGAGGATGTTCAGCATCTGACGCCCGACGTTGCCGGTGGCGCCCACCACCGCGACCTTGTAACCCATGTCCCTGTGCTCCACGAAATGTTTCTTGCCGCTCCCGGACGGATACCCTCCGCCACCTTCCGGCCCGTTGCGTGCGTCTCCTTTCCCCGGCGGGAAAGAAGGTCCGGGGAAGGGGTCAGGCCGGTTTGGCCGTTTTGCTGGCAGTCGAGAGGAAGGTGGTGCGGCCATGCGCGCGACCGGCTGTCCGCGCAGCGCGGGAGGTGAGGCGGTGCGTGATGTGCATGTTCGCGTGCATGACCGTTCCCGGAAGATCCGCCGTCGGCTGGAATGCTGCGGCGTTACATAGCCGTGCCATGGTGGCGCGTCAATGTGTCAATGCGGTGGATGCGCGCTGCGGCTGGTGCGGAATGGGCGGGTGTGCGCGGCAACACTCGGCAGGCGTCCGGCAGGGCTGGAGCACATGGTGCCGACGGAGGGACTTGAACCCCCGACCCACGCATTACGAATGCGTTGCTCTACCAGCTGAGCTACGTCGGCCAAGACAGATGACGATGCGGCACAGATACGGCGGAAAAAGCGCTTTTGCAAGCCCCGGCGAAGAGGCGGGAGCAGGCTGTCCCGAAACGGGACACAAACGTTGGGAAAGGCTTGCGCGGCGGGCTGCCCGCTTGTGCCACGCGCCCGGCACGGCACCACATGTCGCGTGAACAAACGGCAAAAATCAGATGCCTTGCCGATTCGATCTGTCCATGTTCGTGCCCTGTTGATATCGTTGACGTGTGCCCGCGCCAGCTCGGAGGTGGCGTTAACTTTCCGGCAGGAATTGCCCGCGGAACGTTTCGCCGTGTTAACCCTTGTTGCATGAGATGGTGCAATCGATGCGGGCGTGGTGGCGGTGCAGCATTGCAACAGGTTGCGATTTTGCCTGCTTCTGGCGTGCTGCCGGCATGAACATCTGGCGAATTCTCGCCGCAAAGCGATTCGATCCGCTGTCGTTCACCAGATGGTTCGAAAGGTTAACGGCACGCCGCATTTGTGCCATTGCTGGCGCGCAGAAACCGCATTGCAACAGCCACGCGACGTTCATACACCATTGCCATGCCCGCACCCGCCCGCAAGATCATCGCCCTGCTGGGGCCGACCAACACCGGCAAGACGCACATGGCCGTTGAGCGCATGCTGGGCTTTCCTTCCGGCATGATCGGCCTGCCGCTGCGGCTGCTGGCGCGCGAGGTGTATGATCGCATTGTTGCCCGAAAGGGGCGCGGGCAGGTGGCGCTGATCACCGGCGAGGAAAAGATCTGGCCGGAAACCGCGCGCTACTACGTGTGCACGGTGGAGGCCATGCCGCTGAGCCAGCCGGTGGACTGCATGGTCATCGACGAGGTGCAACTGGCCGCCGACTTCGAGCGCGGCCATGTGTTCACCGACCGTATCCTGCATGCGCGGGGCCGCAGTGAAACCTGGCTGCTGGGGGCGGAGACCATCCGTCCGCTGCTGCGCAAGCTGCTGCGCGATGTGGAGTTCCGCTCGCGCGAGCGTCTCTCGCGCCTGAGCTGGGCGGGGCCGAAGAAGCTCACCCGCCTGCCCGCCCGCACGGCCATCGTCGCCTTCTCTGCCGACATGGTCTATTCCATCGCCGAGCTGATCCGCCGCAGCCGTGGCGGTGCAGCGGTGGTCATGGGCGCGTTGTCCCCGCGCACGCGCAATGCACAGGTTGCGCTGTATCAGTCCGGCGAGGTGGACTGGCTGGTGGCCACCGATGCCATCGGCATGGGCCTGAACATGGACATCGAGCACGTCGCCTTTGCCGCCACGCGCAAGTTCGACGGCTTTCGCTTCCGCCAGCTGACCACCGCGGAGCTGGCGCAAATCGCGGGCCGCGCCGGACGCCACCTGAACGACGGCACCTTCGGCACCACCGCCCATGCCGAACCATTCGACGCGGATACCATCGAGGCGCTGGAAGAACACCGCTTCCCGCCGCTGAAGCATCTGCAATGGCGCAACCGCAACCTCAACTTCCGCAGTGTCGATCATCTGCTGGCCAGCCTACGCGCCAGTCCCAACCGCGAGGGGCTGATGCGTGCGCCCATGGCGGCGGACGTGGCGGCGTTGGAGCTGCTCTCGCGCAATGCGGACATCATGGCGCTCAGCGATTCGCCAGAAGCGGTGCAGCTGCTGTGGGAGGTATGCCAGATCCCCGACTATCGCGGCATCGGTACGGGCGATCACGCCGCCATCATCGCCGGCATATACCGCCAGTTGCGCGGCCCTGCCGGACGCATCGACGAAGATTGGCTGGCCCGGCAGGTGGCGCGTTGCGCGCGCTATGAAGGCGACATCGACACCTTGTCAAATCGCATCGCCCATGTGAGAACGTGGACGTTCGTCGCCAACCGCGGGCGCTGGCTGAAAGACGCCACATATTGGCGCGAACATACGCGGGAGGTGGAAGACCGGCTGTCCGACGCGCTGCACGCGCGCCTGATGAGCCGCTTCATCGACCGGCACACGTCGGTTCTGCTGAAGAAACTGCGGCAAAGGGAAGTGCTGATGTCGAGTGTGGACGAACAGGGCAATGTCGAGGTGGAAGGCGCGCATGTGGGGCGCATCGAGGGCTTGCGCTTCTCGCCGGATGGTGCGGCGCAATCGGGCGAACACGCCAGCGCCTGGAACAACGCCGCGCAAAAGGCTGTGGCGCGCGAGCTTTCCGACCGCGCGCAGGCCATCATGGCCGCGCCCGATGGCGATTTCACGCTCGATGCTTCCGGCAATGTGCTGTGGCAGGGACACGTCATTGGTCAGCTTGTGCCCGGCGCGGATGTGCTGAAACCGGCGCTGAAGGTGCTGGCCGATGATGCCCTGGCCTGGGCGGAGCGCGACATGGTGCACAAGCGGCTGGAAAAGTTCGTTGCGCGGCATGTGCAGGGGTTGTTGCCGCAGCTCTTCGCTCTGCGCGAGGACGAGACGATAACCGGGCTGGCGCGCGGGCTGGCCTTC
>JAJRRZ010000192.1 GCA_024279045.1 Alphaproteobacteria bacterium | reverse complement strand
CGGGTTCCTGAACAAGTCAGGTGGGCGCCGTATGCGCAAGGCCACGGCCAGGCGCAGGGACAGCTCCCTGGGATGGCGTTAAGGCCCCTGGGAAAACACCCATCACGCGCCACGCAGTGCCGCCACCATCGGATATACGCACTGGCCGAACAAAAGGAAAGGGCGCCGCCTCAGTCGGCAAACGGCACGTCGGGGATGCCGGGCACGCGGGCCGATTCGGGAAGCTGGCTGTAGGCATCATGCAGGGCGTTTTGCAATCCTTCCTCGATGACCGGATGATAGAACGGCATGGCCAGCATGTCGGCCACCGTCAGCCCCTGCTCGATGGTCCAGGCCAGTTCGTGCGCGATGTGCTCCGCCCGCGGCATGCACATTTCCGCGCCCAGCAGCTTGCCATCCTCCATGCGTGCATAAATGTGCAGCACGCCGTGATTGGCCTGCATCACCCGTGCGCGGGCCTGGCTGGAGAAATCGCGCTCGCCGACGACGAAGCCCTCGTCCTCGCCCAGGGTGGCGTCCAGATGCGCGAAGGTCTCGCCGACCATGGCGATGTTGGGGTCGGAAAAGACAATCGCCAACGGCACCTTGCGCCGGAAGCGGAGGATATCCTCGCCTTTCGCCAGCGCTGCCGCATTGTATCCGGCAATGCGCCCGTCGTCCGAGGCCTCGTGCAAGATCTGGCGGTAACCATCAGCATCGCCGGCGATGAAGACATGTGTCTCGCCGATGCGCTGGGTGGCGGTGTCGAACTCCGGCAGGCCGCGCTCGTTCAGCGCAATGCTGGCGGCCTGCAGGTTCAGCCCGTCGAGGTTGGGACGGCGGCCCAGCGCGACGAGCACCTTGTCCACCACCTTCTCGTTGTCGCCCGCCTTCACGCGGATGCGTCCATTCTCCGCCGGTTCCAGCTCCGCCGGCGCGCCCAGCCAGATGGGAAATTCCTCGCGCAACTGGGCAATGGCCGGATAGTTCACGCCATCATCGCTCAGCCCGCCGATGGTCTCGGCCATGTCCACGCCCACCACGTCCACGCCCAGCCGGGCGATGGCCTGGCCCATCTCCAGCCCGATCACCCCCATGCCGAGAATGGCCATGGAGGCCGGCAGGTCTTCCTGCTCGAACAGCGTATCGGTGGTGATCAGCTTATCGCCGAACTGCTCCCGCCAGGCGGCGGGCACCACCGGGCGCGAGCCGGTGGCGATGACAAAGGCCTTCGCCTCGATACGCTCGCCGTTCACCTCCACGGCATGGGCATCGACGAACCGCGCCGCGCCGCGGATCAGATGACCGCGCTTTTCCAGTTGCTCGGCCTTGCCGGCGGGGCCGGAGGCGAAACCGTCGCGCATCTTGCGCACATGGGCCAGCACTTCCGGGATGTTCACCGACAGGTTCTCTCCGCCATGAATGCCCTGCCGCGCCAGCCGCTTGCGGTGGTGGAAGTCGTCGGCTGCCTGAATGAACACCTTCGATGGCATGCAGCCCACCCGCGCGCAGGTAGTACCCAGCGGGCCTGGATCGACAAGCAGAAAGCTTTTCGTGTGCCGTGCCACCTGGCCCGCGGCATACAAGCCGGCGGAACCGGCCCCCAGAATGCAGACATCAACCTCGCGCGTCATCGCTCATCCCCTCCGGCTCGTGGTATGGCTTGTATCGTTTCGCGGCGCCGGTGCTGGACATGTGCGCCGCGCGCCCTATATCAGTTGCGGTGAATGGATATTGGTTTTTCGCGTATCAAGGGTCTGGACTCAATACTTGAGCACTCCCCATGTGCATTTTGGCTTCATATCAGACGGTTTTTCGTTCTTGCCAATAGCTCCACTATTGCCTGCGAACGAAAAACCGCTGCTATTTTGCCAAAATGCCCATGAAAAGCACTCATTTATTGAGACCAGACCCAACACAAGCAGCCCGCGCGGCAACTGCGCCGGGCGCGTCAAATCCGGATCAGGGGCCATCAGGACATGAGCGATGCCAACCAGATTGTCTGCGCCGCCTGCGGGGCGGTGAACCGCGTGCCGGTGGACAAGCCGGCGGAACAGGCCAAATGCGGGCGCTGCGGCGCGAAGCTGTTCCCCGCCAGGCCGGTGGAGCTGAGCGATGCGATCTTTCCGAAATTCGTGAAAAAGACCACCATTCCCGTGGTGGTGGACTTCTGGGCCGAATGGTGCGGCCCATGCAAGATGATGGCTCCGGAATTCGCCAAGGCGGCGGAACAGGTGCAGCCACGGGCGATTTTCGTGAAGGTCGACACCGAGCGCAACCAGATGACCGCCGCGCAACTGGGCATTCGCTCCATTCCCACGCTGATGATCTTCAAGGACGGCCAGGTGGCGGCCCAGCAGGCGGGAGCCATGCCGGCGGCGCAGATCGTGCAATGGGTCGAGGCGCATGTGTGAGCGCCGGCGCGGGCGAAGGCGCTTGCCTTGAGCGCGCGCATGGGCCACATGTTGCATGAACGGACATAGCGAGGAACACACAACGCCATGAGCGACGATAAGAAAAACTTTTCCATGGGCGGCAGCCTGGGTGGCAATGGCTCCGGCGGCAACGGCGGGGCCAGCACGGGCGGTGGCCTGGTTGGCTTCGGCGGCGCGGGTGCGGGTGCGCCCGGCGCCGGGCTTGACGGCTCGCAGCCGCCGCAAGGGGCCATCATCAAGGATTCCGACACCCAGCACTTCATAGAGGATGTCATCGAGGCCTCGCGCGAGGTGCCGGTGCTGGTGGACTTCTGGGCCACCTGGTGCGGCCCGTGCAAGCAGCTCGGCCCGGTGCTGGAAAAGGTGGTGGCCGAATATGGCGGCAAAGTGCGTCTGGTGAAGATCGACGTCGATCAGAACCAGGCCCTGGCGCAGCAGTTACACATCCAGTCGGTGCCGATGGTATATGCCTTCGTCAATGGCCAGCCGGTGGATGGTTTCGCCGGGGGCCTGCCGGAAAGCCAGGTGCGCGCCTTCATCGACAAGGTGATGAAGCAGGGCGGCCCGGGCGCTGCGGTGGAAGAGCTGCTGAAACAGGCCGACGAGGCGCTGGGCAGGCAGCAGTGGCAAGATGCGCTGGCGCTGTACATGCAGGCGGTGCAGGCCGATCCGGAAAACGACAAGGCCATCGCCGGGCTGCTGCGTGCGCAGATCGGCTTGGGCGATACTGCCGGTGCGCGCGCGCTGCTCGACCAACTGCCCGCCGAGAAGCGCGAATCGGAGCCCATCAAGGCGGCCATCGCCGCGCTGGAGCTGGCGGAAACGCCGGTGGACGAGGGCGAGATAGCCGAGCTACGCGAGAAGGTGCAGGCCAACCCGGACGACTTCGACGCGCACCTGCAACTGGCGGAAAAGCTCAACGCCGCTGGTCAGCGCGAGGAGGCCATGGAGCAGCTGCTCCACATCATTCAGCGCGACCGTGAGTGGAACGATGGCGCGGCGCGCAAGGAGCTGCTGAAGTTCTTCGAGGCCTGGGGGCCAAACGATCCGCTGACGGTGGAGGGGCGCAAGAAGCTCTCCGTCATCCTCTTCGCCTGATGCGGGAAGGGAGCCAGCCATGACCGCGCCTGACGACATCCGCCCCGATCCGAAGCTGCTGGAGCTGCTGGTGTGCCCGCAGACACACGCGCCACTGGAATACGACGCGGAGCGTAACGAGCTGATTTCCCGCGCGGCGAAACTGGCCTATCCGATTCGCGACGGCATTCCCATCATGCTGGTAGAAGAGGCGCGGGAACTGACGGAAGACGAGCTGCGCTGAGCCGGAGTGGAACTGCAATCCGAATTCAGCGGATACCGGCGCGGCAAACCATGATTGATTGCGGGAGATGCAAAGCCATGAGCAATGCCGACGATCTGGATCTGGTGCCGGAGGAAATTCGCCTCACCGACAAGGGCCGCGAGCTGATTGTTACCTTCGAGAATGGCGAACAGTTCATCTTCACCGCCGAGTTTCTGCGCGTGTGCAGCCCCTCCGCGGAGGTGCAGGGCCATCACCCCTCGCAACGCAAGACGGTGCCCGGCAAGCGCCATGTGAAGATCGACAAGATCGAGCCTGCCGGCAACTATGCGGTGCGGCTGATCTTCGACGACGGACACGATTCCGGCATCTTCACCTGGGACTATTTCCTAGAGACGGGCCGCAACATGGAAAAGCTGTGGGCCGACTACCTGGAGCGTCTGCGCCAGGAAGGGCTTTCGCGCGACCCGGCAGGGCTGTGAACGCCTTTGCGCCCTGCCAGACTGCCCTGGCTGGCGTTATCGCGGCATTTACCCTATACTCACCCTGCGGGGGATTGGCACAAAGTGTTCATACTCGGCGGGGTAAGACGGTATTGTTGCTGCAGGAACGATTTCGCCACGAGGGGATTGTCTGATGGCGCGCAGATTTTTCGGCACCGATGGTGTGCGCGGACTGGCCAACACCAAACCACTGGACCCGCAAACCGTGGTGCAACTGGGCATGGCGGTGGGCACGCTGTTCGCCAATGGTCATCGCGCTCGGGTGGTCATCGGCAAGGATACGCGCCTGTCCGGCTACATGATCGAACAGGCGCTCACCGCGGGGTTTCTCTCCGTTGGCATGGACGTGTTCCTGCTCGGCCCGGTGCCGACGCCGGGCGTGGCGATGCTGACCCGTTCGCTGCGCGCCGATCTGGGGGTGATGATCTCCG
>JAJRRZ010000009.1 GCA_024279045.1 Alphaproteobacteria bacterium | reverse complement strand
CTCGGCCATTTTCGGGTTGCCGGAAAAGCGGCTGAGCCACACCCGGTAGGCCTCTTCCGCCTTGTCGTAACGGCGGGCGAGGAAGTGCGCGCGGGCCTTCTCCAACAGCGCCGGGGCGGCAAGCTTCGCCAGAGCCGGGGGGATGGACACCGGCTGTGCCGGCATTTGCGGTGCGGGCGCAGCAGCGCCACCGCCGCCGGGTGGTGGCAACGG
Organism: Alphaproteobacteria bacterium; assembly: GCA_024279045.1. Taxonomy (GTDB): domain Bacteria; phylum Pseudomonadota; class Alphaproteobacteria; order Rhizobiales; family Aestuariivirgaceae; genus Thermopetrobacter. The sequence goes on along the minus strand of JAJRRZ010000009.1, from coordinate 5,624 downwards.
CGCAACGGCCACGCGGCCCGGCGCCAGCCCGGCCTCGCCGCTGGCCCCGGCCAGTGGCGGCGCGGCGGGCGCGTTCAGCGCATCGGTAACAGCCCCCGGCAGGGCAATCGGCCCGCCAGCTGCCGCACCGCCACGCGGGCGCGGCGCAGCAACCGCAGGCGCCGCCGGGCGCGGCGCACCGGCCACCGCGGCGGCATCGCCACCGATACGCCCCAGCACCACCTCTTCACGCGGGCCGCGATCCTCCTCCAGTTCGATGGTCATTTGCGGCTCGCGCAATTGCGGCGCAATGGATGGTTGTGCCGGCGCGGTGCTGCGGGTGGTGAGTGGCCGTGGCGCGGGCGTATTCTGGCGCGGCGTGGAGGTGGCGCTGTTTGCCCGGCCATTGCCTCGCCGTGCAGCGCGCAACTGCGCCTCCAGCCGGCGAATGCGCTGCTCGTAGTCGCGCTTCATCGCCTTCATCTGGTGCTCCAGGCGGATGATGCGGTCATACAGCGCATTCCACCGTGCATCGCCCTGCGCGGAGGCGGTTGATGCCAGCAGCCCCATCGCCAGCAACAGCGTTGCCATCTTGCCCGCCAGGCTTTGCCCGATGATGTGCATCTGCCTGCTCATGTGTTCAACTGCGTGCCCCGCCGGTGATCACCGTAACCGCACGGCGATTCTGCGACCAGCAACGCTCCGCATCACACAGCGCCACGGGGCGTTCCTTGCCGTAGGCGATGGTGGCGATGCGATTGGCCGCAATGCCTTGGGCGACAAGGAAACGCTTCACCGCATTGGCGCGCCGTGCGGAGAGCGCCAGGTTGTATTCGCGTGTGCCGCGTTCGTCGGCGTGGCCCTCGATGCGCACGGTAACGGACGGATAGCGCTTCAGCCATGCTGCCTGCTTGCGCAGGGTGTCCTGTGCCTGCGGAGTGAGGCTCCATTGATCGACGAGGAAATGCACCCGGTCGCCGACGTTGACGATGAAGTCTCGCTCCGAGCCGGGTACGGCCGCACCCCCACCCGCGCCCTGCCCGGCGCTGGCCAGCCCGGCGTTGGCGTTGTTGTCCAGTTGCGGCTTGTCGGTGTTGGAACAGGCGGCCAGCGTCAGCGCCAGCGCCGCCAGCGCCATGTTGCGCCACATGCCGCGCCGCGAAGTGAAATGCCGTGTCATGATGTTCGTTTGCAAGGTCAAGTCCCCCGTTGCCACGGTGTGTCGAGTAAGCCTGCACCGCCCTGTCCCTGATTTGCCACGCCTGCGGTGGCCCGTATGCCGCCCCTATGCCGCGCAAATCTGTCGAAACGTTGGCCTGTTCACGTCCAGAAGCCGACCACTGGCCGTGAGCATACGATTCGCCACCTATTTGAGCAAGGGCGACCAGGCCGGGTCGGAAGCGAAATTCGGCGTTGGCACCAGGCGCTCGTTGTAGCCGGTGAGATCCACCGTGTAGAGCTTTGCGCCGCCATTCGGCCCACGGCTGGAGCGAAAGAACATCAGCACCCGCCCGTTCGGCGCCCAGGTGGGGCCTTCGTTGTGATAACCTTCCGTCAGAATGCGCTCGCCGGAGCCGTCCGGGCGCATCACGCCAATGGAAAAACGCCCCTTGCGCATCTTGGTGAAGGCGATGACATCGCCACGCGGCGACCAGACTGGGGTGGAATAGCGCCCGCGCCCGAAGCTGATGCGCCTTGCCGCGCCGCCACCGGCGGGCATGACGTAAAGCTGCTGGGAGCCTTCACGATCGGACTCGAAGACAATGAAGCGCCCGTCCGGCGAATAGCTCGGCGCGGTGCTGATGGCATCGCCCTGCGTCAGGCGGGCGATCTGGCGGCTGGCCAGATCCATCACGAACAGGTTCGTTGCTCCGCCTTCCAGCAGGCTGAACACCAGCCTGCCGCCATCGGGCGAAAAGCGCGGCGCGAAGCTCATGTTGGGAAACTCGCCCAGCAGTTGGCGCTGGCCACTGGCGAGATCGAAAATGTAGATGCGCGGCGTGCCGGTGGCGTAGGAGAGATAGGTGATGCGCTGCGCCGCCGGCGAAAAGCGCGGGGTGAGCACCAGCGAGCGGCCATCGCTGAGATAGCGCAGGTTGGCGCCGTCCTGATCCATGATCGCCAGCCGCTTCACGCGCTGTTTCTTCGGTCCCGATTCGTCGATGAACACGATGCGTGTGTCGAAATAGCCTTCATCGCCGGTAACGGCCTTGTAGACGGCATCGGCCACCTTGTGGCCCAGCCGCCGCCATTCATGGCGGCTGGTGGTGAAGCGCAGGCCGAGGATCTGTTGCTGGGCGAAGATGTCCCACAGGCGAAACGCCGCCTGCACCTGCCCGCCAGGCAGCACCGCCACCTGCCCGACAATGAGCGCTTGCGCCTTGATTACCCGCCAGGAGCCGAAGTTCGGTGGCTGGTCGAAGGCGGCGATGCGCTCGATGTAGGCGGCGGGATCGATGATGCGGAACAGTCCGGAACGCTGCAGATCGGCGCGGATGATGTCGGCCACCGCGCGGCCAAGCTGCTGTGCGTCGGCGTCCGCGCCGATGAAGTCTGGCACCGCCACCGGCATGGCCCGCACCCGGCCACGGGTGATCTGCACCTCCAGCGCGGCATGCGCCGACGTGCCCAGCGCCGCCGCGCCCAGCAGGCACACGCCCGCGCCCATCAACAGGCCGCCGAACTGGCGGCGATTGCAGGAAATGTCATCGTCTCGCACGGCTTCATGCCCTCGCGTTGTCAGCATCCGGCATCATCATTCGGCATCAGTATCCGGCCAGCATCTGTGCCGGATCGAAGGTGAGAATCACGTCTTTCCACAGATCATACCTGTCCGGCGGCAGGAAGGCATAGGGCTGGCAGGCCAGCACCGCGCGCACCGCGCTTTGCGCGGCGGCAGGAAAGGCCGGGTGGTTGATGTTGTTCAGCACCTCCGGGCCGCCGGTTACCTCGCCGCCGGGGCCAAGCTGGAAACGGATGCGCACGCGCAGGTGTTGCGCATCGCGCACGCCGGCGGGAATGTTCCAGCATTCCTCGATGCGCCGGCGCAGCGCATCGGCAATGTCCGCCGCAATGCGCGCATCATCGCCATTGATGTCCGCCGGGCCACGCAGTGGCGTGCCCTCGCGCTCCGACGGTGGTGGCGGTGCGCGGCGCTCGTCATCGGTCTTGTTGAGCAGCGCGGCGATATCATCGATGGGGTCGCGTTGTGGTGTTTCCGGTGTGCGCCGCGCCACCTTCACCGGCTTCTTCGGCGGCGGCTTCGGTTTCTGGCGCGCGATGCGCGGGCGTGGCCGCGGGCGCACCTTCGGCAGCGGCTTGTTCGGCTTCGGTTGCGCCTTCGGCTTTTCCTCCGCCACTTTCTTCACCAGCTCATCCAGCGCCTTTTCCGCTTTTGGCGAGGGGGCAGGTTCCGGCTCCGGTTCCGGCTTGGGCTGTGGCTCCGGCTTGGGCTCCGGCTTGGGCTTGGGTACCGGTGCGGGTGCCTGCTCGCGCGCCGCCTGCTTCACCTCGCGAGCCGGTTTCGGCGTGGGCTTTGCGGGCTCCTTCACCGGTTCGGGTTTCGGTGGGGCGGGCTTTTCCACCTGTTCGGGAGGTTCGGGTGCATCCTTGCGCATGGCGGTGCGTCTGGAGATGTCCTCGATATCGATGATCTCCACCGGCAAGGCCTCCTGTGGCGGGGCCTTCAGCTCCTCCGGCGCGGAAATGCGCAGCACCGCCACGACGATGATGGCAATGTGCAGCAGCAGCGATATGCCCAATGGTATGCGCAAGCGGTTCCATCCGGTTCGCGGATCGTCGCCGGGCTGCATGAAAGCCACGCGAATGCGGCAATTCAACGGCGCTGGTTCGTCAGCACATACAACACAAAGATGTTAACTCATTGTTTATGTTAACACCTGCTTGACGCAAGCTCCGTGCGGCCTCAAGCATGGACGGCATGAGCCAGAAAACGAATCACGGCACGAATCATGATGCGGCGCGCACGCTGCTGATAACGGGATGCTCGTCGGGCATCGGGCGGGTCTGCGCGCTGGGCATGCAGGCGCGCGGCTGGCGGGTGTTCGCCACCGCGCGGCGCGAGGAAGACCTCGGCGCGTTGCGCCAGGAAGGCCTGGAAGCGTTGTATCTGGATTATGCCGAGCCGGACAGCATCGCCGCCTGTATCGAGGAAGTGGCGCAACGCACCGGAGGGAAGCTGTTCGCCCTGTTCAACAACGGCGCATATGGCCAGCTAGGTGCGGTGGAGGATCTCTCCCGCGAGGTGCTGCGCGCGCAGTTCGAGGCCAATGTCTTTGGCTGGCATGACCTCACCGTGCGCGCCCTGAAGCTGATGCGTGCCAATGGTGCCGGGCGCATCGTGCAGAACTCCTCCGTGTTGGGGTTGGTGGCGATGAAATGGCGTGGCGCCTACAACGCCAGCAAGTTCGCCATCGAGGGCCTTTCCGACACGCTGCGGTTGGAGCTGCGCGGCAGCGGCATTCACGTGAGCATCATCGAACCGGGGCCGATACACTCGAAGTTCGTGGACAATGCCCTGAAGCACTTTCAGGCCAATATCGACATCGAGCACTCGCTGTATCGCCAGATGTACGAGCGCCGCCTGGCGCGATTGCGCGGCGAGGGAAAGCCCAATCCTTTCAAGTTGGGCCCGGAGGCGGTGCTGAAGAAGCTCATCCACGCGCTGGAAAGCCCGCGCCCGAAGGTGCGCTACCACGTAACTTTCCCCACCCACCTGATGGCCACGCTGCGCCGCGTGCTGCCCTGGCGCGCGTTGGACGCGGTGCTGAACAAGGCATCAGACGACAATTAGGAATCTGGCCCCGCAAAAAACGGCGGGCATGGCAGTCGCAAGCAGCATGAGCAAATACAGTTGCTAAGCGACGGCAGAAGCGAAGAAGTCCTTGATCTGGGTGAATATGTTTTTCAGGGGAGCGGAAATCTGCGGGAATACGGCAACCAGCATGAATCCGATAGCCGCCGTGATGAGACCGTATTCAATGGCCGTTACACCGGAATCGTCCCGGAACAGCCTGTTTCCATGCCTGCTGCAGGATTGAAACAATTGCCGCATCGACTATCCCTTCCCCGAGATTGACGAGTGATCTCAACTCTGCGGAACAGGAGAATAGGGGACGTCTGTTAATCTTTGGTTGCAAATGCGGCGAGAAATCCCGCCATCCGCATGGCGGGGATGGCAAACAGGCATGCGGAGCTGCCTCCTTCAGCCAACGTTTGCCAGCGCCGGAAAGGTCTCGATCAACCATACCGACAGGCGCTGGATGGAGCCGGTCAGGAACATCAGCCCGGTAATGATCAGGAACACGCCCATTGCCTTTTCCACCAGCGCCATGTGGCGGCGGAAACGCTTCATGGCGCCCATGAACGGCCCCAGCATGGCCGCAGCCAGCAGGAACGGAATGCCCAGCCCGGCGGAATAGACCGACAGCAGCAGCGCCCCGCGCGAGACGCTCTCTTCCTGCGCCGCCATGGCCAGGATGGCGGCCAGCACCGGGCCGATGCATGGCGTCCAGCCCAGGGCAAAGGCCAGGCCCATGGCATAGGCGCCGAGGAAGGTGGCCGGTCTGGCGTTCACGTTCACGCGGTATTCGCGCATCAGGAAGCCCAGCCGGAACAGCCCCAGG
>JAJRRZ010000191.1 GCA_024279045.1 Alphaproteobacteria bacterium | reverse complement strand
TTGGCAAAATAGCAGCGGTTTTTCGTTCGCAGGCAATAGTGGAGCTATTGGCAAGAACGAAAAACCGTCTGATATGAAGCCAAAATGCACATGGGGAGTGCTCAGGTATTGAGTCCAGACCCTAGGCTCAGGACTCATAAATTTGCACGGCATCTGCGCCATTTGCGCTGCATATCAGCGCCCTTTTGTCCTTGGAAATACTTATGGGTATTCCCGACGGACAAAAGAACGCTGATATTTTGCGCAAATGACGCATCTGCCATGCCTCTTTATGAGTCCTGAGCCTGGGGCAATTTCCATGAATTCGCACAATGGCTCCGGCAATTGCTAATGCGTTGCAATATCTATTGCAAACAGTGTCTGGCGCAAACAATGAAAAGCCCCTCCCGCATTCACAACCGCGAGAGGGGAAGTGGCAGGAGTTCCAGCGGGCTGGAAATTGACTGCCGTTGCGCGCTCAGGCCTCCGAACCAAAGCTGTTGTCGATGGCGCCGGCAGGCGGCGTCAGCCCGGCCAGTTGGCAGCCGCGGGCAATGGGCCCGCCGTTGAAGATGACATAGAGATACTTTATGCCGCCCTTGCCGGAGAAGCGCCCTTCCAACGCCTCGTGCAGGCGGCGCAGCGGTGGTTCGGCCTCGTCGCGATAGGCGCCCTGCAAGGTGCGGATGACTTCCCAATGCTCGTCGGTCAGCTCCAGGCCCATGTCACGGGCCAGATCCTCGGCCAGTTGGGACGACCAGTGCGGCGGTGCGTCGGGAAAGTCCGGGTTGACGTGCACTGCACCGGGGCGGGTGAATTCTTCCATCGTTCTGGGCATGGCTTGCCTCCTCCCTTGAGTTGTCTTTCCGTTGCTTGGCTTTTGATCACTGCATATCTGATCCTTCGCATATGCGGACTGTAGCACAGCCTGCCCCCGGGCCAAAGCCCCGCGCGCAGCGCCGCGCACCTTCAGCCCCTTGCCAGCAGTTGCGGAATCAGGTTGAATGATACGGGGGCGTAATGAATGGCTGTGGAATCTTTCCGAAGGATGGGAGCTGCCATGCGGTTGTCGGACGTGCAGGCGCTGAAGCTGTGGCATGACGTGGTGATGGATCAGGTGCGCGACGAGCTGCCCGACCTGTCGCTGCGGCAGATGGCGGTGCTGCTGACGGTATACCTGGAGCCGGGGCCGCACACCGTGCGCGGGCTGGCGAAGAAGCTGGGCGTTACCAAGCCGGTAATCACCCGTGCGTTGAACGCCATGAGCCGCCACGAACTGTTGCAGCGCCGCCGCGACGAGCGCGACAAGCGCAATGTGCTGATCCACCGCACGCTGCAAGGGGCGCTGTATCTGGAAGCCTTGGCGGAGATGATCCGCGAGCGCGCCGCGGCGCTGGACGAGACAATGGGTGTGGATGCAATGGAAGCGCCGCACGATTCAGCCACCGACCCGGTGGCTCGCGATGGAGAGCGCGCCGATGGCCTTGGCTGAACGGGTGGAAGACGACCGGCTGATGGCGCATGAACAGCCAGGGCAGCGGCAGGTGGTGGTGTGCCGCTGGGCCAGCGCGCCGCTGAAGAGCGAACCACGCGGGCAGGCGGAGATGGTCAGCCAGGTGCTGTTCGGCGAAGAAGTGGCGCTGCTGGAAGAGGTGGCGGCTCCACCATCATCACGCGAGCGCGGCTGGCTGCGGGTGCGGCTGCTGGCCGATGGCTACGAAGGCTTTGCGCCGCGCGAGGCCTTTGCCCTGCCACCCGATGGCGCACGGGCGACACACGTGGTGAAGGTGGCGCAGACGCTGCTGTTTCCCCAACCCGACATCAAGAGCGCGCCGACGCAGCCGCTGTATATGGGCGCGCGGCTGTTTGCAACTGGCGAAACCGTGCCGGGCAAGGGCACGTCGGGGCTGTTCCTGCCGCTGGCCACGAGGGGCTTCGTGTTTGCCGATCATGTGCGCGGACTGGAAGAAGCCTCACGCACCGATGCCGCCAGCCACGCCGAACAGTTGCTGGGTGCGCCTTACCTGTGGGGCGGGCGCACGGCGGCGGGGATTGACTGCTCCGGCCTGGTGCAGGTGGCGCTGTGCATGGCCGGACACATGGACGTGCCGCGCGACTCTGGCCCGCAGGCTGCGTCTGTCGGCAAGGAACTGCCACTGGACTGGCTAAGCCAGCCGGGCGGGCTGAGCCAGCCGGGCAGATTGAACCAGCCAGACAAGTTGCAACGCGGTGATCTGGTGTTCTGGAAGGGACATGTGGGCATGTTGCTGGATAGTGAGCGGTTGCTGCATGCCAACGCGCATCACATGATGGTGGCCATCGAGCCGCTGGGCGAGGCGCTGGCGCGCATCGCCGCTGCGGGCAGCAAGCCGACGGCCCTGCGCCGCCCGTGATATGCTCCTGATGGCGGAAGGTGTTTTCTCCGCAGGCTTGCCAAGAGTGCATGGGCGCGGCACACAGACAGGGTGTTTTTCATCTCTTCAGGAACGTGCCCGCCCCATGCAGACGAACTTCACGCCGCAACAGTTGCGCCAGCCGGACATTGCCGCCGCCAACGCGGAGCTGCGCAAGTGCGTGCATTGTGGCTTCTGCATGGCGACCTGCCCCACCTATCTGATCAGCGGCGACGAGCTGGAAGGCCCGCGCGGGCGCATCTACGAGATCAAGACCCTGCTGGAGGAAGGGGGGCAGGCTGTTGCCTCGCCGTCGTGGCAGGTGTTGCGGCACCTGGATCGCTGCCTGACGTGCCGGTCGTGCACCACCACATGCCCTTCCGGTGTGGGCTACGACAAACTCATCGGCATCGCCCGGCAACGCACCGCGCGGGCCACCAGCCGCCCGGCGGGACAGCGGCTGGCGCGCTGGCTGCTGCTGGCCACGGTGCCGCAACCGCGCCGCCTGCGCCCGCTGGCGCGGCTGGGGCGGCTGGGCGCACCGCTGGCGTTGCCGCTGTTGCGCCGCCTGGAGGGGTTGCAGCCATTGGCGGCGCTGCTGCGCATGGCGCGGCAGCAGCGCGCGCATCATCCATTGTTCGGTGATTATCCACCGCTGGCCGAAGGGCCTGGCGCGGGGCGCAAGGTGGCGCTGCTGACGGGCTGTGTGCAATCGGTCTTCGGGCGGGAGATTTCCGAGGCGACGCTGTTCGTGTTGCGGCAAGCGGGGTTTCATGTGGTCATTCCCCGCGCGGCGGGCTGCTGCGGCGCCATGGAAGAGCATCTCGGCGAGCATGAACGGGCAAAGGCGCGAGCGGCGGCGAATGTGCAGGCCTGGGCAGAGGCCGGGGCGGAGGCAGTGGTGATCGATGCATCGGGATGCGCCGGCACGGTGAAGGACTATGCCGCACTGTTAGCCGATGATGCGCAGCTGGCCGCAACGGCGGCGCGGCTGGCGGAGAATGCCTTCGAGTTGTCGGAACTGCTTGCCACGCTGCCTGAAGCACCGGAGTGGCGCGCGCCGAAGCCCCTGACGGTGGCCTGGCATGCGCCGTGCTCGCTGACG
>JAJRRZ010000190.1 GCA_024279045.1 Alphaproteobacteria bacterium | reverse complement strand
GGCCAGTTGGCGGTAGATGTCGGCGGCCTCCTGTGCTGCTTTCAGCGCCTCTTCGCGCCCACCCATCTCGGAGAGGTGGTTGGCCAGATTGTTCAGGCTCCCGGCCAGATAAGGCCAGAAGGTCTGCGGGTTGTCCTTGGCCAGTTGGCGGTAGATATCGGCGGCCTGTTGCGCTTGTTCCAGCGCCTCTTCGTGCCGGCCCATCTCGGAGAGGTCGGCGGCCAGATTGTTCAAGGCCGCAGCCTTGTTGCTGTCATCCAATGCGTGCTTGACCAGCACCTTGCCGATGCTGATGGCCAGTGGGGCGCTCAGGTGGTTTTGCATCGTCGTGATGGCCTTGAAGGCCAGTGCGCGGCGGGGAGGCTTGGGGTCATTCCCGATCATTTCTTGCAGGGCCTGTTGCAGGCGCTCGCGCGCCTTCCGGTCGAAGTTCAGCAGGTCCCAAAGCAGGCGCGGCAGTTCCCGGGCGAATGTCTCGGCCACGTCCTGCAGCGCCAGCCACAGCCATTGCGGCAGATCATGTTCATATGCACCGTCGAGCAGGGCCGTGGCCAGGAAGGCCGTTGCCGCCCGGTCGGGCGCATGCAGCATCAGCCGGTTTTGCTCCCCGTCCCACCAGGGCGTGGCGCGCAAATCATCTTCGTTCAGGGCATCGCCGCCCAGCCCTTGTTGCCCGCGCAGGCGGGCAATGGCCGCGCCATCCAGCCCACCGGCCAGCACCGCCAACCCGAGCAGCCGCGGCAGGGCTTGTTCAGCAAGGTTGATACTGTTGGAAATCCTCCTGGCCCGGCGCATTTCACGGCGTGCCAGCGCCGCCAGCACCTCCTGCCCGCCCAGCGTGAAGCTTTCCTCCGGCTGCATCAGTCCGTGCAGGGTGGCGGCAATGATGAACAGGGGCAGGCCATGGGTATCGGGTTTGTGTTGCAGCCATTGTGGCAGGCGTTTTTCCAACTCAGGCAAGCTATCAGCGAAGCAATGATTCTTGCCACCGACGGCATCGATCACCCGTTGCGACAGTGCCAGTGCATCGTCAGTCTGCAATGGTTGCAGGGAAGTCAGCCCCAGGTGCGATACCTCGTGCACGAAATCGGCATCGTCCAGCATGTTGCGCAATTGTTGCTCGCTGTTTTCGCGCGCCAGCAACAGAATGCGCACATCACGCTCTTTGCCGTCATTCAGCCACGAGCGCAGCCGCTGCAACATGTTGCGCAGCAGCTCGCCCTTTTCCTCCGGATAGTCGATGACGAAACAGAATGATCCACCCAGCCAGCCCGGCGCATTCTCCGGGGGCAGGGCGCGCAGAAAGCCGCTTGTCCAGCCATGTTGTGCCAATTCATCGCAAAACTCCGCCGCCAGGCGTGTCTTGCCCGCGCCACCAGGGCCGGTAAGAATCCCGATGTGAAAACCGTGTTTGTCAAAAGCCCACTTGCGCAAGGCCTGCATTTCCGCATCACGCCCGGGCAAGAGCTTGGCATAGCGTGTGTCCCAGTGCAGCAGCTTGTAGAAATCCGGTTCCTCCTCCGGATTGGCGGGCAAAGCGTCTGCGGCATCCTTGAACAGGATGGCACTTGCTGCCGGGGGCGTCTGGCCAGCGGTGGCCTTTTCCCATGCATCTCTGGCCAGGCTGATCCAGCCGGAATCAATCATCGTGCCCTCCTACACAGTGTGCACGCGCAGGTTACAGTGCCGGGCGGGCACGGGCAAGGCGGGGAGAGGTGGAGGCAGGGCAATTGCACATTTGGCATCAATGGACGTTACATGTGCGCAGTAACGTCTCCGTTTCACGTCATGCCCGGACTTGATCCACTGCTGTCCGGTTTAACATCGCAAGAGCTCCATGGTCATTTGTCGTTGGTCGACAATCCGGGTTTCTGGGGATGCTGTGAGGTTGTCGATGGGCCTGCGGTGAAACAGGTTCAGGCGCACCAGGCGGGTGAAGGTGAT
>JAJRRZ010000189.1 GCA_024279045.1 Alphaproteobacteria bacterium | reverse complement strand
TGAGGAAAAATGAAACAAAATCCCCGCTTTCCAGGCTTGAAAAGCAGCCGCCTCCAGGACTGAAGGCCACACAAGCCGCCAATCAAGCTCCCCCTGCCAGCCAGCACGGCCAAATCATGGTGTTTCCGGAAGTGTCCAATCACCTGAAAATTTCAGAGCACCCGCATTTGACCTTGTTTGACGTTTCATATGCGCGATAGCGCCTCCATTTTACGTCATGCCCGGACTTGATCCGGGCATCCAGAAAGGTCAACGCGAGAGCCTGCTGCCCCGGACTGCCAGTCAAGCCCGGGAATGATGAAAAAGAGAATGTATTTTGCCAGATGACTCACCATGACGAGTCCAAACGTGATTGTCCTGGCAAGCTGAAAAACTCTTTAAGTGACTGCCTTGGCCGGTGCCGGAGTGTAGTCCTTTTCCGGCTATTGAACATAAAGAAACCTTTATATGCATGTTGCCGCGCCGCATGGGCAATGCTATAGGCAAGCCACGCTGCAACACGTCAACAAGCACGAGAGAACGCGAGATGAGCAATACCGATTACGTCGTCGCCGACATTTCCCTGGCCGACTGGGGCCGCAAGGAAGTGGAAATGGCGGAAGTGGAAATGCCCGGCCTGATGGCCTGCCGCGAGGAATTCGGCGCGGAGCAGCCGCTGAAGGGCGCAAGGATTGCCGGCTGCCTGCACATGACGATCCAGACCGCCGTGCTCATCGACACGCTGGCCGCGCTGGGCGCGGACATCCGCTGGGCCTCGTGCAACATCTTCTCTACCCAGGATCACGCCGCCGCCTATATCGCCTCGCGCGGCATTCCGGTGTTCGCGAAGAAGGGCGAAACGCTGGAGGAATACTGGGATTATGTCGATCGCATCCTCGACTGGGGCAATGGCGAGACGGCCAACATGATCCTCGACGATGGCGGCGATGCCACGCTGCTGGTGCTGCTTGGCGCAAAGGCGGAGAATGATCCTTCCGTCATCGAAAACCCGCAGAACGAGGAAGAGGAAGCGCTGTTCGCCACCATCAGGCGGCGGCTGGAGCAGAATCCCGGCTGGTATTCGAAAGTGCGCGCCAACATCCGCGGCGTGTCGGAGGAGACCACCACCGGCGTGCACCGCCTCTACGAGCTGGAGAAGAAGGGCGAGTTGCCGTTCCCGGCCATCAACGTGAACGATTCCGTGACCAAGTCGAAGTTCGACAACAAGTATGGCTGCCGCGAGTCGCTGGTGGACGGCATCCGCCGCGGCACCGACGTGATGATGGCTGGCAAGGTGGCCATCGTCTGCGGCTATGGCGACGTCGGTAAGGGCTCCGCGCAGTCGCTGGCCGGCAATGGCGCGCGGGTGATGGTAACCGAGATCGACCCCATCTGCGCCCTGCAGGCGGCGATGGACGGCTTCGAGGTGGTAACGCTGGAAGAGCGCATCCAAGATGCCGACATCGTCGTTACCGCCACCGGCAACAAGGATGTCGTTACCCTCGATCACATGCGCAAGATGAAGGACATGGCCATCCTGTGCAACATCGGCCATTTCGACAACGAAATCGATGTTGCGGGCTTGCGCAATTTCAAGTGGACGAACGTCAAGCCGCAGGTAGATCTCATCGAGTTCCCCGACGGCAAGCGCATCGTGCTGCTTTCCGAGGGTCGGCTGGTCAACCTGGGCAACGCCACGGGGCATCCCAGCTTCGTGATGTCTGCCTCGTTCACCAATCAGACGCTGGCGCAGATCGAGCTGTGGAAGAACACCGGCAAGTACGACAACAAGGTCTATATCCTGCCCAAGCACCTCGACGAGAAGGTGGCGCGGCTGCATCTGCCGAAGCTGGGCGTGAAGCTTACCCAACTGACGCCGGAGCAGGCGGCATACATCGGCGTGCCGCAGGAAGGCCCCTACAAGCCGGACTGGTATCGCTACTGAGCCGAACTTCACTGCGCGATGCAACTCCGCCGACACCACGACCCCCGTGAAAGCGGGGGCCGAAATCGATCTTGAAGAAACTCCTTGTGGCTGATGCTGTCGACCACAATTGCTTTGCTTCTGGGGAAGCAAGGTGTTGTGCCGTCTTGCGGTGGTGTTGCGTTGGCGTGGTGGCATTTTTGCCCGAAAAAACTGCAAGGCTTCGCGCCATCACGACGCAAGGCCTTGCAGTTTCCAATGTGCCGATTGGTGTATTTCAGGCGGGCCTGATGATTCAGGCCATGCAGCGTGCCCTATGTGTTGTCCACGTCCGCCGCGACGCGCAGGCGGATGATCTTGTCGGGCTTCGCAGGCGGCTCGCCCGGAGCGATCTTGTCCACGCAGTCCATGCCTTTCACCACCACACCCCAGACGGTGTATTTGCCGTCCAGGAAACGGCCATCGGCGAACATGATGAAGAATTGCGAATTGGCCGAATTGGGGTCCGCCGCGCGGGCCATGCCCACCGTGCCGCGCTTGAACGGAATGCGCGAGAACTCCGCCGGCAGATCGGGATATTTCGAGCCACCCGTGCCGGTGCCGGTGGGGTCGCCCGTCTGCGCCATGAAGCCGGGGATGACGCGGTGGAAGATGATGCCATCATAGAACTTCTCGCGCGCCAGCTTCTTGATGCGCGCCACGTGCTTCGGCGCCACCTTCGGCAGCATCTTGATGACCACGCGGCAGTTGTTTTTCAGGTCGAGATAGATGGTATTGGCCGGGTCCAGCCCCAGCTTCTTCGCCTCGCCCGCGGCCTGCGCGGTGGTGGCGGTAATGGCGCTGCCCGCGGCCAGCGCAGTGGTCATGGCGGTGATGGCCAGCGCCTTGCGCGCAGTGTGCCGCAGGTTTTGTGCGGTGGAGGTGATGTTCATTGCCGTTTCCTTGCCCCTGGTTATTGTCCGTCCATGATTGTTTTGCCGACAAACGTGTTGACGAGCCTGCCTGTGGGACAGGATTTGGGCTATTCCGTGTCGCTGCCGCTGCCGGATGGTGCATTTTTCCGGGCAATGGCGCGGCGCACGGCGTCTGCCGCCTCCATCGGCACGAACTGACCGATCTCACCGCCCATCTCGGCGATCTGGCGGATCAGGGTGGAGGAGATCATCCGCGCCGACGGGCTGGCGGCGAGGAATATGGTCTCGACTTCCGGCGCCATGGTGGCGTTGGTCTGGGCCATGCGCACTTCCGCGTCGAAGTCCGAGCCGTCGCGCAAGCCCCGCACGATGACCGCCGCCCCGGCGCGTTGCGCGGCCTCCACGGTGAGGCAGGTATATTTCGCCAGCTTGATCTCGCACGTGGTGCGTTCGCGTAAGGGGGCTAGCGCCTCTTCCAGCACGCGCAGGCGCTCTTCCAGGCTCAGCAGGCCCGGCTTGGCATGATGCTGGCCGATGGCCACCACCAGCACGTCGAACAGCACCGCGGCGCGGCTGATGATGTCCAGGTGGCCGTAGGTAACCGGGTCGAAGCTGCCGGGGTAGAAGCCGATGCGCCTGTCACTCATCCCCACCATCTCCCACCGCGTTCCCTGCGTCGGCCTGCACATCCGCCGAGCCGTTCTCCTCTTCTTCGCCGTCGTCCTGAGGCTCGGAGATGCGCTCGGCGGACACCACGCGTTCGTCCTC
>JAJRRZ010000188.1 GCA_024279045.1 Alphaproteobacteria bacterium | reverse complement strand
GGTTCACTGGCGGGCGCTACAGCAGGCTGTCGGCCTATCCACTGGGGCCACGCAAGGCGCTTGATCACCTGTGGAACGTGATGCGCGGGCGCTCGCCGCTGATTGCCGGGCACAACCCGCTGGGCGCGGCCATGATCGTTGTGCTTGTCACGTTGCTGTTCCTTATCACGCTGACAGGCGTCATTGCATTGGGCGGCGAAGAAAACCAGGGACCGCTGCGCGCCTTCGTGAGCTACGGCATGGGCGACGTGGCGGAGGAGCTGCACGAGGTGCTGGCCTGGCTGCTGCTGGTGGCCATTGCCGGGCACCTGGCCGGGGTGTTCATGGAAGCGAAAGTTTTTGGCCACCCAATCCTGCGCGCCATGACGAAAGGCACCATGCCGGTTGCGCCGGAAGATGCCGAACGCGGACGCTATATCCTGCGCGGACTGGTGGTATTCGCTCTGGTGCTGCTGTTCTTCATCGGCACGTGGAACACGCTGTCGGCCATGCCGAACGAACGTTGGCGGCAGATCACCTACATCTCGGCCTATGCATCCAATTGTGGCGACTGCCACCATGCGCACCACCCTTCCCTGCGCACGGCAGACATGTGGGAGCGCATCATTGCCGGACTGGAGGATCATTACGGCGAGGATGCCACCGTGGGCGAGAAGGCCGAGCGCGAGATCCTGGTTTTCCTGCAAGCCAATGATGCCACCCATTTCGACACGGAAGCCGCGGTGATGCTGGGACGGGTGGATACAAAGGACTTGCGCATCTCCTCCGTGCCGTGGTGGCGCTCGCGCCACGCAGCCATCCCCGAAGCATTGTTCAAATCGGCAAAGGTCGGCTCGAAGGCCAACTGCAACGCCTGCCACCTGGATGCCGAAACCGGACGTTTCGACGACGTGAAGATCAAGATGCCGAAAACCGCGGCAGAAAGCTGAATGCACTGGACGATAGGACAATCGAAGGAGAAACAACATGAAACGCAAGACCCCATTCATCCTGGCTGGCGTGGTGCTGCAGGCGATGGCCCTGGCGGGCATGACCAGTGCAGCGCTGGCAGGAAGCCCGCAGGAAATGCTGAAGCGCTACGAACAGCAGGCGAAGGAGCAAGGCATCCTGCCGCAGGGTGGCTTTTCCGCGGAGCGCGGCAAGGCGTTTTACGAGGCCCGGCATACTGGCGGCAAACCGGCGACACCTTCGTGCACCACATGCCACGGGAAAACACCTCTGGATGTTGGGCAGACACGCACCGGCAAGCCCATCGAGCCGATGGCGCTGTCGAAATCGCCAAAGCGCTATTCCGATCCGGAAAAGGTGGAAAAGTGGTTTCTCCGCAACTGCAGGAGCGTGCTGGGGCGCGAGTGCACACCGGTGGAGAAAGGCGATTTCATTACCTTCATGATCAGCCAATGAGAACGACAGCAGACTGGCGGGGTGGCATGCGCTTGCGGCGCAACCCTGGCAAGCCCGTAACAGACGAGGAGACAGAACCATGCGCAAGACAGGACACAACATGATATTGACGGCAGCGGTTTTGCTGGCCGGGAGCCTGGTAGTGGCTGGCGCGCTGCTGCCGGCGGGAGCGGACGAGCGTTACCGGCCCGTAACCGATGCCATGACCAAGAAGGAATGCGGCGATTGCCACATGGCGTTTCAGCCGGGATTCCTGCCTGCGCGTTCCTGGGCGAAGATCATGGACAACCTGTCCGACCATTTTGGTGAGGATGCTTCTCTGCCCAAGGAAAAAGTGGAACATATCAAGGCCTACCTGATGGCCAATGCAGCCGATACACGCTGGCGCAGCAAGATGATGCGCGGCGTAGGCAAGGACTGGACTCCGTTGCGCATTACAGAATTGCCCTACTGGCGGCATGAGCACGAGGAAGAAGTTCATCCCAGCGCCTGGAAGGACCCGCGGGTGAAATCGAAGATCAACTGCAAAGCCTGCCACAAGCGGGCCGAGCGCGGCATCTACGACGATGACGAATACAAGTATCTCTTCAAATACAGCCGCTATGACAAAAAGTACGACAAGAAACGTCGTTATTACGATGATGACGACGACTACAAGAAATACCGCCGCGGCTACAAGGATGATGACGACTACAAATACAATCGGCGCTATCGCGACGATGACTGATGCCCTGGCGTGAACATCATTTCCGTTCTGGCCTGATGCATGTGCCAACCTCGCCCCCCGCAATGGCGCCATGCCACCGGCCAGGCGGACGCGGCCCTGCCGGCGCAACCATGCCGGAAGGGCCGCACGTCATCCTGCCGTTCCATATTGCCGACCAGGCGCAATTGCCGGGTTGTCATGCAACTGTCATGAAATACGGCCTATGATGAGCCATGATGGCATCGGCACGGGCAAGGGAGGCAAGCACATGCCCGCGACAGGCACCACCACACGGCTGGCCAACCTGCAAGAGGCGATCGATGGCATGCCTGACACAGGCGATGCAGCCAGCCACTGCAACAAAAACCTGGCACACTGGCGCCCGGCGCGTCGGCACGTGCTGCTGGCAACCTTCATGGTGCTGCTGGTGTGCCAGACATTCATGACCCTGGATGTCATTGCCGATGTCTTCTACATAGACATCTATCTTCCCTATTTCGATCATACGATGTTGGAGACCGTGGCCGTGGTGGCCATGGGTATCGGACTGATCGTCATTGGCCGTATCACCTGGGAGCAGTTCCGCCAGAACAGACATTATCGCGAGGTGGTGCAAACCGCTTCCGGACGATTGCTCGAAACCGTGAACAAGACTTTCGACCAATGGGGACTGACCCGCTCCGAACGCGAGGTTGCCCTGCTGTTGATGAAGGGGCTGAGCGTGGAAGAGATCGCCCGCATCCGCGGTGCGAAACCCGGCACCATCAAGAGCCAGAGCAACGCCATCTACCGCAAGGCCGGGTTGAAAGGCCGCAGCGAGCTGGCCGCGTGGTTCATGGAAGACCTGCTGGCCGGAGAAAAACTCCTGGGCCGCAAGGAAGCAGAACGCTCCACCAGCGCGGCGTCCTCCGCCTGATGCCAAAAGGCTGAATCGGTATTGATCTCGAGTCGATCCTGAAGAAAAGTATTTGTGGCCGACAGTGTCGGCCACAAATACTTTTCTTCAGGGAAAGCTCAACCGAAAATCACATGGAGCCGAATTTCTCGCGTTGCTGCTTCGGTGTCAGCATGCGCGGAACGGCTTCTGCCCCCAGGCGGAAAGCGCGGGCCACACCGGCACGGATGGCCGCCCAGAAGCGGTGCAGTGCCTCGATGGGATCTTCCTCCTCGAATTGCAGCAATTGCACCTCGCCTTCGGTGGATATGCTCTCCGGCGCAAAATTTTCCAGATAGCCCTTGAGCATCTGCGCCATGCGCATGGTCTGCCATGGGCGCGCCTTGTCGCCCTGGTGCTGGAAAATCTCCCTGGCCAGGCGAAAGTGATGATCGCGGAAATCCACCTTCAAGCCGAACCGCTCGTTGACGATCACCGGCAGCAGCGCCTCTGCCCAGCCGCGATGAAAGCGGCATTCGCCGCAGTTGTCGTTGATCATCTCGTGCACCATGCGCTCCACGCAGCGCCGGCCCAGGTCCTCCGGCGGCAGGAAGTCGGTGCCGTAATAGACATAATACTTGCCCATGATGGGCATCGGCGCACCCATGCCCGGCACCCAATACTGGTTGGGCACCATGCAGCCCTGCTCGCCATTGGCCAGAAACACCGCCCGGTCATGACATTGCGGCCTGCCGGCATCGCGCAATGCTTCCGCGGCGGCGCGATAGCCCCGGCGCAGCAGTGCGGCGCGCTCGTCGAACAGGATGGCGTCGATGGCGCGGATGCACCACTGGGCATTGCGCATGGAATCCTTGACGATGTCGAACCCGTCAGGCTCCACCACGAACTGTGCGAATTTCATCTCTTCCGCCGGCGGCAGGCCGAACTCCTCCGGCGCGATCAGCCCCTCGGCCACGCATTCCATCAGCCATGCCAGCATGCCACCAATCTGGATGGCGTCGAAGCCCATGGCGTCGGCGTGGTAGTTCAGCTTCTCTGCCGCGCGACCGTCGAACACACCGCATTGCGGCCCCAGTGCATGATACGGCTCGTAGTCCTTCTTGTATTCGCCACGGTATTTCTTGCACGCCACCGAGCACGGCTCGCCGCAATGGTCGAAATTCTTCGGCGCGATGATCTCCTCGTTGAACTGCTTCAGGTAATGATCGCGGATGAAGGTTTCCCAGTGGCGCAGCCGCTCCTCGGTGTTGCGCATGGTGGAGCGGTAGTTGAAGGTCATGGTGCGGTCCTTCAGCGAAGTGTAGTTGGAGCCGAAGGTGCCGCCGGTCTTCAGTTGTTCGTTGTAGTGGTATTTGACGCAGGCCTTCATGTCGATCTGCGTCATCTTGTCTCCGAAGTGCTCTTGGAAGAAGGGGTTGAGCTCCTTTGCCTTCAGGCCGTGCGGGTCGCGGTGCTCGCCGCCGAAGACGATGCCGACGATGTTGTGCCGGCGCAGCAGCCTGGAGCCCAGCCCGCCGCGCCCGGCAAAATCCACCACCGCCGGATGCAGTGCGCCTTTCTTTATGGGGTTGGAGGCGATGGCCCCTTCCAGCGTCGCTTCCGCCGCCGGGCCGACCACGGCGATGCGCACGCGGCGGGGGTTGTATTCCTGGCCGTATCTGTCCAGCAGCGCCTGCTGCAGGGCGAACACGCCAATCAGCCTGCGCCCGTCATGCTCGTAGCCTTTCCAGATCTCGGCGTAATCCTGCAGCGGCTCGATGCGCGCTTCCGGCCCATCGCCGTGGTTGTGCAGCAGCAGCACCGAGGGTTGCGCCGCCCTGCCCTTCAGCGAGACGTAATTCACGCCGACATGCTGGAAGGTGTATGCCGCCCCGCCCATGGTGGAGATGTAGAAGCCTTCCCACTGTTCGGAGTGCGCGCAGAAGACCAGCCGCCGCGCACCGGGCAGCGCCGAGGAGGCCAGCACCCCCTCGCCGAAGGTAAACACGTCCGGGTCGTGCTGGTATTCGCGCCAGCCGTAGTCCAGCGGGCCGAGGATCATTTCCGTCGGCTTTATCTCGCGCAGCTCCGTGGCGCCACTGGCGAGATCGATGGTCATGGCCTTCTGCTCGAACGGAACGGGCATTGAGCTGTTTCCCCAGCAGTTTCACCGCCGTGCTTCGTTCGTCCCCACAAGGCACTTTGCACCATTGCGCTGCCGTGGCAATGCGACAAGAAAGCCTTTCCGCATGCTGCATCAACAAACATGAAAAAACCGGCCCGCAGCTTGTGCGCGCCGGTATGTTGCATCACCCCTGCCAGGAAAACCGCCACCGAGCCGTGCAGAACTCAGCCCTGCTTGCTCCACTGCTCACGGCGGTAGTCGGGCCATTTCTTCGTCTTGAAGGCGTCTTCCTTCACGTATTTGAACAGGATGCGGAAGTCGTAAGGATTGTAAAGGCCCTCCATTACCGCCACGGCCCGTTCACGCGGCGGTTTGCCGGCGATTTCTGCCGCATCCCCCGCAAAGAACAGCAGGCTGGGGGTGAAGCCCAGCTTCAGGTGCTTCTTCGCCCATTCCTTTTCCGTCATGGTGGAGCCATCGAAGTCGGTAACCTCGCGCGCGCCGCGCAGGTCGATCTGCAGCACCCGGAAATTGTTGCGGATCAGGTCGCAGATGTCTTTCTGGGTGAAATATTTCTCGTGCATTTCCTTGCAGTAGGGGCAGCCCTTCTGCTCCACCACCACAACGAAATGCTTGCCTTCCTTGCGGGCCTCGGCCAGCTCCTCGGCCAGATCGAGAAAGCTGCCCTGCACGAACCACGGCTGCACATGCAAGCCGTCCTCGTTCAGCGTGCCCTTGCCGCAGGGCCCGTCCTGGGCGGCACGGGCCAGACCGCTCATCAGCGGCATGGCCGCGAGCGACGCCAGCAAGACACGTCTGTTCATGATCATCCGGCTTTCCTCCCTTTGCCGCCCTGCTGCTTGTGGCCGGGCGATTTGTCATGGATGGATCAGGCACCTTTTCACGGCCTTTCCCACATGGCGGGATTATAGACCGTATCGCCACTCCGGCAAACACTACTGCACAAGCTTGTGATCGCATGGGATCGTCCGCGGCGATCAAGGATGGCTGCCGGATGTGCCCGTTGCGGCTGATCGCGATGGAGCATCGCGGCCCCAATTGGCGAAAACCTGCCGCACTTGCGCCGTTATCGGCGGCGGTCAAGACGTTTTTCATCAAACCCTGACAAGGCGAAAGTCTGCCGCATGTGTTCCGGCAGTGGCGCGGTAATGTCCATCGACGCCCCCGTGGCCGGGTGCGTGAAGCAGATGCGCCGCGCGTGCAAGTGCAATCTGCGCTCCACCCCCTTGGGCAGATCCGCCAGCCCCCCGTAACGGGCATCGCCGAGAATGGGATGGCCAAGATGCGCCATGTGCACGCGCAACTGATGGGTGCGCCCCGTGGTGGGCTTCAGTGATACCCATGCCATCCGCTCATCACTGTCGGATTGCAGCACATTGTAGCGTGTTGTTGCCGGTTGCGGCGCGCCAAGCGGCTGCTCGTCGGAGGCCAGGGCATCAGCCACGGCCATGTGTTCGCCATCACGCCCGCGAACCTTCAGCAGTGGCGCTTCCATCATGCCCTGTCCTGGCCGCGGCACGCCATGCACCACGGCCCAGTAGATCTTGCGCACCGCGCGGCTGGCGAAATGCCGCCCCAGTTCCGCCGCCACCACCCGGTTCTTCGCCACTACCAGCACACCGGAAGTATCGCGGTCGAGCCGGTGCACCAGGCGCAACCGACCGCCCTGCTCCGCCGCCAGCGCCCGCAGGTACATATCCACGTGCAGGCCCGTGCGGGAGCCACCCTGCACGGCAATCCCCGCCGGCTTGTTCAGCACCAGCAGCCAGTCATCCTCGTGCAGGACGCAACTGTCGAAAAGGCGGCGTTGTTGTGGCGTCAGCCCGGCTGCGGCGTGTGCGCCGCGCTGTTCCTCCAGGGCCGCCAACACGGGCGGCAGGCGCACATGAGCCCCGGCCTGCAGGCGTGTATCCGGCCTTGCCCGCCTGCCGTCGATGCGAATCTCGCCACGCCGCAGCAACTTCTGCAGGCGTGGCCAGCCGACGGTGGGGAAGCGCGCCTTCAGCCACCTGTCGAGGCGTTGTCCCGCCTCGTCGGCGGCAATGGACACCTTCTTCACCGGCATGGCCCGTTCCTTGCGGCGGATGGCCCACGTGGACGCGGCCTTGCCGACTGTCCTGGCAGTGCGCGCCGCCGCGGGCCAGCGACTACAGATAGGCGGCGGAGATGATGCCGAAGAAGTCTTCCGCCGTCAGCGAGGCGCCGCCGACCAGCGCGCCATCGACATTGTCCACCGCCATCAGCTCCTTCGCGTTGCCCGGCTTCACCGAGCCGCCATACTGGATTCGCACGCGCGCGGCCTCTTCCGCGCCGCCTACCTGCGCGGCTAGCTCCTTGCGGATGTGGGCATGGGCTTCGGCCACTTCCTCAACCGTCGGCGTCAGTCCCGTGCCGATGGCCCACACCGGCTCATACGCAATCACCGTGTTGGCGGCGTTGCAGCCCTCTGGCAGCGACCCGGCGATCTGTGTGCTCAGCACATCCAGCGTTTTGCCGGCCTTGCGCTCGTCGATGGTCTCGCCGATGCAGATGATGGAGACCAGCCCGGCGCGATGCGCGGCAGCGGCCTTCTTGCGCACGATCTCATCGGTTTCGCCGTGATCCGTGCGGCGCTCCGAATGGCCGACAATCACCGCCGTGCAGCCGATATCGGCCAGCATCTCCGCGGCGATGTCGCCGGTGTGTGCGCCGGAAGGCTCCCAGTGGCAGTCCTGCCCGCCCAGGCCGATGCCGGAATCGCCAAGCACCTTGTTCATGCGCGACAGCAGCGTGAACGGCGGGCACAGCATGACGTCGCAGCGCGGGTTCGCGTCGGCCAGCTTCTCTTTCAGCGCCTCGACTTCCTTCAGCGAGGCGATCAGGCCGTTCATCTTCCAGTTACCGGCCACCAGTGGCGGAAAAGTGTGCGTGGGCATGGGCGTTCCCCTTCCAGCAGTTGCGTATTGCATGAGTTCGGCAGCCCTGATAGCAATTGCCAGCGTT
>JAJRRZ010000187.1 GCA_024279045.1 Alphaproteobacteria bacterium | reverse complement strand
GTCATGGTGGGGATGAACTCGTCCGCCACCGTGCAGCAGATGCAGCCGTTGGCCAGCTCGACGATGTCGCCGGGCCTGCAGGCCTCGTCATTGCATCCCCGCAGCAACTCGCCATCCACGCCCACGTCGCCGAATTCGTTGATGATCAGCGCAATGCGCCGCCCGCCGACATGTTCCAGCACATGGCGAATCAGCGTCGTCTTGCCCGCGCCGAGAAAGCCGGTGATGACCGTTGCCGGAATGCGTGGTTGCATGATGTGATGCCCCTTGCGAGAAATGATATTGCAGCGGTAGCGTGCCGCAGCAATGCCATGTCGTGCCCCGCGCCCGCAAGGCGTCGCATGCCTGCGCGGCGGAAAAGCGGCAAAACCACATGCTCTGGGGCGCTGGCCTAAATCTGTCGGTCAGGCCCTTTTCCTCTCCCGGCCACCTTGCCTATGATCCCTGAGTGGCCGGGGGAGGGAGAAGGACTGGCGCCGCCATTCAGGCGGAAAACCGCCTCACAGCTTGCTGAAAATCTTTAGGAAGGTCGAACCATGACGCAAGCACCCGAAGCCCTGCTGATCTACACCACGCTGCCCGATGAAGACGCCGCCCGGCGCATCGGCGAGGCATTGGTGCGCCAGCGCCTGGCGGCCTGCGTGAACATCCTGCCCGCCATGCACAGCATCTATGAATGGCAGGGCAATCTCGAGCATGACAAGGAGGTGGTGCTCATCGCCAAGACCACGCCGCAGCGCGCCGACGCCCTGGCCGAGCGCCTGGGCGCGCTGCATCCCTATGAAGTGCCCGCCATCCTGCGCCTGCCGGTGGCGGCGGTAAACGCTGCCTATCTGGACTGGTTGCGCCAACAGGTTGCCTGACCCGCCATTGCGCCGGATGAACCGTTGCGCTTGATGAAAATGCCACATGTTGGCCATTGCCTGCCTGGGCAAACATGTATGTTTCATTGACCATGCGGCAGGATGGGACAACAGCCAGACGGAGGATGGACACCACATGACAGCGTCGGCAGAACACCCCTTCGCGAAATTCGTCGCCATTCTCGGGCGTGGCAAGACGAAGCAGCGGCATCTGACGTTCGAGGAGGCGCGCGAGAGCATGGCGATGATCCTGCGCCGCGAGACCGAGCCGGAGCAGACCGGGGCCTTCCTCATGCTGCTGCGCTTGAAGGAGGAAAGCCCGGACGAGATTGCCGGTTTCGCCGCCGCCGTGCGCGATGTCATTTCCGATGCCGTGCCCGCCAATGCGCCACAGCCGGCCTTCGACATTCCCTCCTATGCCGGCAAGCGCAAGCAGTTGCCGTGGTATCTGCTGGCCGCCTTCACGCTGGCCGCACAGAGCCGCAAGGTGTGCATGCACGGCGCGGAGGGCCACACGGCGGGGCGGCTCTACATCGGCGAGGCGCTGGCCGCCCTGGGCCGCGAGATGGCCAGAAGCTGGGACGATGCCGCCCGCCAGCTCGAGCAGGACAATTTCACCTATATTCCGTTGCATGTGCTGCAGCCGCGGCTGGACGAGCTGATCAATCTGAAGCCCATTCTCGGCCTGCGCTCGCCGGTGAACACCTTCCCGCGGCTGATCAATCCGCTGAACGCACCGGTAATGATCAACGGCATCTTCCATCGCGGCTTTCTGGAGACCCATACCGGCGCGGCGGCGCAACTGGGGCAGGAGCGCTTCGCCGTGTTCCGCGGCGAGGGTGGCGAGCCTGAGCGCCGCGTCGGCAAGACATGTGAAGTGGCATACCTGATGCCCGAAGAGAATGGTGGCGAGGAATTTCGCGAGCGCTGGCCCGCCATGCTGGAAGAGCCGCGTGTGCCGGTGGAAGAGGGGCAGCTGGATGCCCGGCTGCTGGGCGCGGTGTGGCGCGGCGAGGCCGCCCATGAATACGGCGAGGCCGCCGTTATCGGCACGCTGGCGGTATGGTTGCGCACCGCGGGCGAGGCCGCCAGCATGGAACAGGCAGAAACGCTGGCACGCGACATGTGGCAGGATCGCCCCCGTCAGTTGCTGGCCGCTGCCTGAGCTGGCGCAGCTGCATCCCTCTCGGCGGTGTCGTTCTCGGCAAGCGGCAGATGCACGCGCACCAGCAGCCCGCCCAGCGCGCTTTGTGAAAGCCTCAGGGATCCATCGTAGGCGTTCACGATTTCCTGCACGATGGCCAGCCCCAGGCCGGAACCGGGCTTGTCTTCATCCAGGCGCACGCCACGCTGCACGATGCGCTGCCGCTCCGCCTCGGGCACGCCGGGGCCGTCGTCTTCCACCTGCAGGATCACCTCGTGCCCGGCTGCATGGGCCGAGATGCGCACACATGCAGTGGCCCACTTCGCGGCATTGTCCAGCAGATTGCCCGTGAGCTCCAGCAGATCGCCTTCCTCCATGCGTACCTGCAGTTGCTCGGGAATATCCACCTGCCAGGCAGGATGTCCGCCTTCATGCAGGGTGCGCAAGGTGCGCAGCAGCCGCTGCACGGTGCCGGCCAGCCATACCGGGCGTGCGACATTGCGGCTGCCGCGCACGCGGCTGCGGCTCAGCTCGCGCTCCACATGCTGCCGGAGCAGATATACCTGATGCAGCACGGCGCGCGCCCGCTGTGTTTGTCCGTCTTCCACCATGTCGCGCGCCAGCGCCGCCAGCGCCGCCAGTGGCGTTTTCAGCCCATGCGCCAGATTGCCGGCCCGCGCCCGCGCCTGTTCCATATGGTGTTGCTGGGCCTGCAGCAGCTTGTCCAGTTCTTCCACCAGGCCGCGTATCTCCTCGATGTCCGGCACATTCAGTTTCCGCACCTTGCCCTTGCGCAGGGCAGCCAGTTGGTGGCGCACCTTTTCCAGTGGCCGCAGCCCCAGCCATACCTGGATCAACAGCGCCGCCAGCAGCACCAGCGCCAGCACCATGAGCGAGACGGCCAGGTCCTGCCGGAATGCCTGCACTGCCTTTTCCACAGCCGCCGCATCCATGGCCACCACAAAGGTGAGAGGGCGCGGCCTGGTCGAATTGCTTTCCATCACCAGACGCCGGGCGGTTGCCAGCAACTTTTCACCGTTCGGCCCGCGTGGGTGGTAGTGCAGGGCGCCGCGTGCGGGCAGTGGTGCTGGCGGCATGGGCAGCAGGGCATCCCACAACGACCGTGAACGCGCCACTACTCGCCCACGTGCATCGACGACTTGCCAGTAATAGCCGCTGAGTGGTCGCACGAAACGCGGGTCGGGCAACAGCGGCGTTGCGTCGAAGCCGCCCTGCGGCTGGCGCTGCACGGCCACCACCAGTTGCTCCAGATAGGTGTCCAGCATGTTGCGGGAGTTGCGTTCCACATGTTCGCGAAACATGCCGAGCAACTGCATGGCGAAAATGCCCAGCCCCACTACCAATACCAGCGCCGCCAGCCCCAGCAGCCGCGCCTTGAGGGAAGCAGGGCGCCACAATCGCCATGCGGGCAGAATGGATGGCCGGATATCCGTCATGATGAACTGTCGTGCCCATCCTGCTGCGCACCAGCGAGAAAATAACCATGGCCGCGCCGGTTGCGCAGGATGTTGCTGCCCACCTTGCGGCGCAGGCGGGTAATCAGGGCATCCAGGGCATTCATGTCGCGCTCGGCATCGCTGCCGTAGATATGTTCCAGCAATTCGGTGCGTGGAGCCGGTTCGCCACGCTTGTGCGCCAGATAGTTGAGCAGCCGGAATTCCAGCGGTGTGAGCTGGACGATCATGCCATCGAGCATGGCCTGTGCATGGCGGGTATCTATGCTCAGTGGCCCGAAGGTCAATACCGCGCTGCTCAGCCCCTTGTGGCGACGGATGATGGCGCGCAGCCGCGCCAGCAATTCCGGCATTTCGAACGGCTTGGCCAGATAGTCGTCGGCTCCGGCATCAATGCCTTCCACCTTGTCCTGCCATGTATCACGCGCTGTCAGTACCAGTACGGGAAAATGGCGTTGTTCCGCGCGCCAGTTACGCAACACGGCCAGGCCATCCATCACCGGCAGGCCAAGGTCCAGCACCACAGCATCATAATCTTCGGTAAAGCCCATGAAGTGGGCCTGTTCGCCATCATGCGCAATATCCGGCACATATCCCAGGCGGCGCACGGCGCGTGCAATGTCCCGGGCGATGTTCTCTTCATCCTCCACGATCAGGATGCGCATGCCAGTTTCCGTCCGTTGCGTTTTTCAGCGCGCGGTTCGCCCCGTATTGAAATTGTAGATGCGACTGCGACGTGCCTGGCCGAATTGCGCTGGCAACGGCATCCGCACGGTGATGATTTGGTTGTTCTTCGTCATGATGGTGAAGACATAGACTGTCCTGTTCTGCTCCCTGTCCAGGCGCACATCCAGTACCTTGCCGGGATGGCGCTGCCGCACTTCGTTCAGCATGCGCGAGAGGGCGGGCGCATTGCCGCGCATGTGCTGGGTACGAGCCATTTCATGATCCGTCATGTTCGGGGCATTGCCGCTGCCGGAGCCGTCTTGCCCACCCCCCATGCCCGCAGAGTGGCCATCTCCACCCATGCCGCCACCACCGGCCATGCCACCACCGCCGCCCATGCCGCCACCGCCGCCACCCATGCCGAGAGCAGGCTGTGGCAGCAAAAGCCCGGCCAGCAGTACGCACATGATGTGCCATCTGGAACGGTGATGTCGGACACACTGGCGCATGGATGAAACACCGATAGGCGGAGTGGTCTGACCTCTTTATGCGGCAGGCCGGCCAAAGCCGATTAGTCGTCAATGCCTGCGGCATGTTCATTTGCACCATCAACCAGATGGCGCGAGAAAATGCGCACCATGGGAAGAGGCGCCTCACCATATCCCCGGCAACCTGACATTGGACTGACAGAAAATGCCGGAAAAAAACATGGTTCGGCAAGGCATTCAGTTATCGTCGCCAGCGCGAATCGGTGCACGAGATGACCGATGATGCACGACTGGCGGCCGCAAAGGAAGGCGAATGCAATCATCCATATATCAGGAAACAAGGAGATATGGACATGAGGAAGAAGGCGATCGCAAGTGTGGCTGCCATTGCAGCCATGATTGGCATGAGCGGCATATCGGGGGCGGTGGCGGATCCGGTGGATCTGGCCCTTGACCAGACCATGCGGATTGCGCAGGCACAAACGCAGCAGATGACGCAGATGCAGGCGCAGCAGATGACGCAGATGCAGGCGCAGCAGATGACGCAGATGCAGGCGCAGCAGATGACGCAGGAGCAGGCGCAGCAGATGGCGCAGATGCAGGCGCAGCAGATGGCGCAGATGCAGACGCGGCAGATGGATCGCAGCCGCACGGGCATGAAGGTACAGAATTTCAATACCTCGCGCCACGGATCTATGACGAGTGGTCGCGGACAGGGTGCCATGGGCACTGGAAGTCAAGCCGGTGGTAGCATGGGCGGGGGCTTCGGCTCCGGCGGCGGTATGGCCGGCGGTTCTGGTGCCGGCGGTGGCATGGGTGGCGGTTCTGGCTCCGGCGGCATGGGCGGCGGCATGGGCGGTGGCGGCATGGGCGGTGGCGGCATGGGCGGCGGCATGGGTCGCTGAGCGTTTGTCCCATATCCAATCATCCCGCCGGTGCACCAGGCAGGGCGCTCGCATTGCTGCGGGCGCCCTGTTTTCTGGTGGAAATGATGTGCAGCTTGCCGGATTCACCATGAAAACGTTGCCCCTTGCCAGTTGAGGGGCGGCAAATTACTGTATTGCGCAGCTTGCGCCCATGTGGGGGCAAGATGTGCCGCCTGTTGTTGGCAGGGGCGCAAGCCGCGCCAGGGCCTGCATGTGCTTGCCTGATCCTGTTCGGCGCGGAAACCATGAAAAGATGCGAGGGAGGTAGCAGATGAAAAAGCTACTGTTGGCCGCTGCTGTTGCGGCGATCGGCTTTGCGGGCGTGGCCCGGGCCGAAAACGTTGTCATCGGCACCGCCGGGCCGATGACCGGTCAGTATGCCAGCTTCGGCGCGCAGATGAAGGCCGGCTTCGAAATGGCGGTGAAGGACATCAACGCCGCCGGTGGCGTGATGGGCAAGAAGATCGAGGGCAAGGTCTACGACGACGCCTGCGACCCCAAGCAAGCCGTGGCCGTGGCCAACAAGGCGGTAGGCGATGGGGTGGCGTTCATGGCTGGGCATTTCTGCTCCGGTTCGTCCATTCCGGCCTCGAAGGTCTACGAGGAAGAAGGCGTGGTAATGATCTCGCCGGCCTCCACCAACCCCAAGCTCACCGATGAAGGCGGGCCGAACGTCTTCCGCGTCTGTGGCCGCGACGACCAGCAGGGCAAGACGGCGGCGGAATTCATCGCCAGGGAATTCCCCGATGCCCGCGTGGCGATCTTCCATGACAAGACCGCCTACGGCAAGGGCCTGGCCGACGAGATGAAGAAGCGCTTCAACGAGCTGGGCAAGAAGGAGGTGATGTACGGCGCCTACACCGCCGGCGAGAAGGACTACTCCGCCCTTGTCTCCAAGCTGAAGCAGAACAAGATCGATATCCTGTATCTGGGTGGTTATCATACCGAGGCCGGCCTCATCGTGCGCCAGATGCGCGATCAGGGCATGAAGACCCGCCTGATGTCCGGCGATGCGCTGGTAACCCAGGAATACTGGGCCATCACCGGCCCGGCTGGCGAAGGCACGCTGATGACCTTCAGCCCCGACCCGCGCAAGAACCCGGCGGCTGCCGATGTGGTGAAGAAGTTCGAGGCCGCGGGCATCAACCCGGAGGGCTACGTGCTTTACACCTATGCCGCCGTGCAGGCCTGGAAGCAGGCTGCCGAGCAGGCCAAGAGCACCGACCCGGCCAAGGTCATGAAGGCGCTGCATTCCGGCAAGTTCAAGACCGTGCTGGGCGAGCTGTCCTTCGACAAGAAGGGCGACGTCAGCCTGCCGGGCTACGTGGTGTATGAGTGGAAGAACGGCAAGTACGACTACTACAAGAAGTAAGCCGCCTCCATTCCATGCAATGAACACCCCGCCGGAGCTTCATGGCTCCGGCGGGTTTTCATTTGACCCTGCTCAAGGCCCGTTCCCCGAAAAGCTGCTTGCAGGGCAATCGCATTTGGCATCAATTGATGTTACTTGTGTGCAGCAACGTCTCCATTTCGCGTCATGCCCGGGCTTGACCCACTGCTGTCCGGTTTAACATCGCAAGAGCTCCATGGTCATTTGTCGTTGGTCGACAATCCGGGTTTCTGGGGATGCTGTGAGGTT
>JAJRRZ010000186.1 GCA_024279045.1 Alphaproteobacteria bacterium | reverse complement strand
GACAGTCGAGCAACACAGGGTTGAGGAGGCACAGCCATTCGCAGGCCGCACAGAAGCCCCGTCAGGCCACGCGACGAGGGGCCGAGGGTGAACGAGAAGATCAGGGCGCGGGAAGTCCTGGTCATCGACGCAGAGGGCGAAAAACGCGGGGTGATGCCCGTGGAGGAGGCGCTGGCGCTGGCCGAGGAGGCGGGCCTCGACCTGGTGGAGGTCGCGCCCAATGCCGAGCCGCCGGTGTGCAAGATTCTCGACTACGGCAAATACAAGTATGAAGCCCAGAAACGGGCGGCGGAGGCGCGCAAGAAGCAGAAGACCATCGAGGTCAAGGAAGTGAAGATGCGCCCCACCATCGACACCCACGACTACGAGGTGAAATTGCGCAATTTGCGCAAGTTCATCGCCAAGGGCGACAAGGTGAAGGTTACCATCCGCTTCCGGGGTCGCGAGCTGGCCCACACCGATCTGGGTCGCGAGCTGATGCAGCGCGTGCTGGCCGATGCCGGCGAGGAGGTGAAGGTGGAGCTGATGCCGAAGATGGAAGGCCGCCAGATGGTGATGATCCTCGCCCCGGCGAAATGAACGCG
The DNA here is from genome assembly GCA_024279045.1 of Alphaproteobacteria bacterium. Lineage (GTDB taxonomy): Bacteria > Pseudomonadota > Alphaproteobacteria > Rhizobiales > Aestuariivirgaceae > Thermopetrobacter. The sequence goes on along the minus strand of JAJRRZ010000186.1, from coordinate 1,555 downwards.
CCGCGCGCCTTTCAGGCGCCGGCCTCTGGCGTTTCCGTCATTTCCCGCAGCAGCGCGCACAGCCCCTCGCGGTAGGTGGGGTAGCGGGGCCGCCAGCCCAGTTCCGCCTTCAGCCGTGCGTTCGACACGCGCTTCGACTCGCCATAGAACGAGCGCGCCATCTCCGACATCTCCACCTCCTCCAACGGCTTCAGCGGCGGCGGCTCCAGCCCCAGCAGTTCGTGCGCCAGCAATGCCACCTCGTGCGGTGGCGCGGGCTCATCGTCCACCACGTTGTAGACGCGCCCTGGCCGTGGCCGCCGCATGGAAAGCTCCAGCGCCGCGGCCAGATCGTCCACGTGAATGCGCGAAAACACCTGCCCTTCCTTCACCACCAGCGCCTTGCGCACGCCGTCGCGCGCCTTCAGCAACGGATTGCGCCCAGGCCCATAAATGCCCGGCAGGCGGAAGATATGCACCGGCAGGCCATGCACCTCGTGCAGGCGCAGCCAGGCCCGCTCCGCCACCAGCCTGCGCCGACCGCGCGTGCTCACCGGCTGGCAAGGCGTCTCCTCGTCCACCCATGCGCCGCCATGATCGCCATAGACCCCGACGGTGGAGAGATAGCCCACCCAGCGCAGCCGCCGCGCCCGTGCCGCCAGGTCATCGCCCAGCACCGCCAGCGCCGGATCGTCCACGCCATCTTCTCCGCGCCCCGGTGGAATGGAGCAGAGCACGTGGCTAACCCCCTCCCACGCCTCTTCCGGCAGTGGCGCGCTACCATCGAAACAGAAGGCCCATGCCCCGGCGCGTGCAATCCCCTGCAAGGTTGCTTCATCGCGCCCGGTGGCGGAAATGGCCCAACCCGCCGCCCGCAACCGTTCCGCCAGATGCCGCGCCACATAGCCGAAGCCCAGCAGCAGTGCGTGTCCGGCAATGTCATTCATGGCAGGCATGGTGGCGGTCCTCGTGTGGCGGTGGACGATGTGTCATGCGGTGGTTGTTGAAAATGGCGTGAAAATTCCCATCTGGCAAATGTGCAACAGCATCGTTTTGCAAGGTGAGGCAGACATGGCCGAACGCAGAAAGACAGATGCCCGTCAGGCGCGGCATTCCACGTTGCCGGCAAGGCCCGTCAGTCCGCTGGAGCTGGCGCACATGGGCGGCGGGCGGCTGGCCTACATCCGCCCCATCCGCGTGGAGGAGGCGACAAGGCTCCTAGGCGCGCCCATTCAGGTGCCGCCGGGCGTGAAGCTGTATGCTGCTTTCCATGCCGACGGCCAGCCCCTGGCCATTGCCGACAGCAAGGCCAGCGCGCTGGCCAACGTCGTGGAACAGGATCTGGAGCCGGCCAGCGTGCATTGACATCCATGGCGACATGCAAGACGCGCCCCGGCAGAGAAGGGGCGCTGCATTCGTCCCCGCCAGAATGAAAACACCCGCCAGAGTCGAGCGTGAACTATTCACAAGGCAATGCATGAACAGGAAAAATACGCAACTTGATGCAGCGGAAATTGCAAGGCTTTGCGTCGTAATGGCGCAAAGCCTTGCAATTTTCCTCAGGCAAAAATGTTGT
>JAJRRZ010000185.1 GCA_024279045.1 Alphaproteobacteria bacterium | reverse complement strand
TCGGTCAGATCCATGACAGGCTCGGAAAAATTGAACAGGCGCGAAAGAGGATCCAGCCACAGCCGCTGCCAGGAAGCTTCCACCGTATGCAGCCCCATCAGGCTGGGCATGAAGCGCGGATCGTTCCGCATCTCCTCAAAGCCATCCGGCAATGCGGCATCAGTGAAGTCAATAATCTCGGAAAACCCGGCAAATTCGAAGGCATCCCGATTTATCGGGCGGCCTTCCAGCATCAGCGTGCGCAGCCGATAGCCGGAAATATAGCGTTCCATCGCGCGCATGCCATTGAGAAACAGGTTGCGAGTGTCGGCGCGGCGTGGGTCGTAGTTGTCCTGCAACCAGCACAGAATGCAGTAATCAAGGCTGGCGGGGGGCGCTTTCTGGCGGCGCGCAACCTCCGTGAAATCCAGCATGACATCCCGCGCCTTTCCCTGGCGCACCTGCTCCAGCACCTGCAACGCCACAAAGGGAAAGGGCTGGCGGCGAAAACGCTCCATCACGCCATCGCTCAGAAAACAGCCCAACCCCATGGCGGCGATTTCCCACCGCTGGCCGGGGCCACGCAGCCGCTCCGTTACCACACCCACCAGAAACTGCGCCCGCACCATCTGCTCCAGCACTTGCGGCAGAGCCTGCTCCAGTCCCGCCGGCATGGCCTGCATGGTGCTCCACATGCACGCCATCGACGGCACATCGCGCACCGTCATGCGTCGCAATCGGTATTGCCATTGCTTTTCTATCAATAAGTCAACATGCTTACGACCAATTCCGTACACCCTATACCTCCCCGGCCCCTGACAAAATCACCACCCCCACACTACCATGCCCTCGCTAGCAGGCATCCTGAGCGCCATCCACAACACACATCCACGAACACAAGCGCCCCTCCTCAAGGTAATGTAGGCCCTCGTTTTCGCGAGGATGACGGGATGGACGAACTTGCATCGTGCAGTGATCAAAATCACATCCAAAAAACGGCAAGATATCCATTCAATGTATCACGTAAGACGCTATCACGCCGAACCTGAACCTGGCATGAAAAACCCCGCGGCCAGCGCATTGGCCGCGGGGCATTCACTTTGCGCGCGAGAATAGGGCGTCGCGCTCAGCTCTCGCTGCCGGTGCCACTATCGGCCTGCGGCGCCTCACCTGCCCCTTCTTCCGCCACGGCATCCGGCCTGCTCTCGGCAGGCGCCGCCAGGGCAGCCTTCTCCTCTGCTGCCGCCGCGGTTGCCGTTGCCTCGGCCTGCTTGCGGCGCTCTTCCAGGATCAACTGGTCGCGACGCTCGGCAATATGCCGCAACTCGCGCATGGCACGCCCCGTGCCCGCCGGAATAAGGCGCCCGACGATGACGTTCTCCTTCAGGCCCTCCAGCCGGTCCACCTTGCCCTGCACGGCGGCTTCGGTGAGCACGCGCGTGGTCTCCTGGAACGAGGCGGCGGAGATGAAGGATCGCGTCTGCAAGGAGGCCTTGGTGATGCCCAGCAGCACCGGCACGAATTTCGCCGGGGTCTTGCCTTCCTTCTCCAGCCGTTCGTTGATCTCGCGCAGCTCCCACTTGTCCACCTGCTCGCCGGCAATATAGGTGCTGTCGCCCGGGTCGGTGATCTCCACCTTCTGCAGCATCTGCCGGACGATCACCTCGATGTGCTTGTCGTTGATGGTAACACCCTGCAGGCGATACACATCCTGGATCTCGTCGATCAGGTAGGTGGCCAGCGCTTCCACGCCATTGATGGCAAGGATATCCTGCGGCGCGGGGTGGCCATCGACAAGATATTCACCCTTCTCGATGTGATCGCCCTCCTGCACCTGCAGGTGCTTGCCTTTCGGAATCAGGTAGTCCACCGGCTCCAGGCTGTCATCATCCGGCACAATGCGGATGCGCCGCTTGTTCTTGTAATCGCGGGTGAACTCCACGGTGCCGGAGATTTCGGCAATGATGGCGTGATCCTTCGGCTTGCGTGCCTCGAACAGCTCCGCCACCCGTGGCAGACCACCGGTGATATCGCGGGCCTTCGCGCTCTCCAGCGGAATACGCGCCAGGGCATCGCCAGCCTTGACCTTCTGCCCCGGCTCGACATTGAGGATGGCATCCACCGACAACAGGTAGCGCGCCTCCACGCCGCGCCTGGTGCGCACGATGTCACCGTTCTCGTCCTTGATGACGATGGCGGGCTTGAGCGATGCGCCACGCGGGCTGGCGCGCCAGTCGATGACGATACGCTTGGTGATGCCCGTGGCCTCGTCGGTAACCTCGTTGACGGACAGGCCCTCCACCACATCCTCGAATTCGACGATTCCTTCCGCCTCGGTGAGGATGGGGCGGGTATGCGCATCCCATTCGGCCAGCTTGGCCCCACGCTTCACCGCGTCGCCCTCTTTCACCAGCAGCTTGGCACCAAATGGCAGCTTGTGCTCGGCCACCTCGTTGCCATGCTCATCGACAATCAGCAGCCGCACGTTGCGTCCCGTTACGATGGTATCGCCCGCGGAGTTCACCGCCAGCTCCGGCTCGGGGATCCTCACCACGCCGTCATAGGCGGCCTCCATGTAGCTTTCCGACACCACCTGCGCCGCACCGCCAATGTGGAACGTGCGCATGGTGAGCTGCGTGCCCGGCTCGCCGATGGACTGCGCGGCGATCACACCCACCGCCTCGCCCAGGTTCACCGGCGTGCCGCGCGCCAGGTCGCGCCCGTAGCACTTCGCGCACACGCCATAGGGCGTATCGCACGTCAGCACAGAGCGGATGCGCACCTCGCGGATCTGCGCTTCCTCGATGCGCTGCGCGGCGGCCTCGGTGATCTCCTCGCCCTTCTTCACGATCACCTCGCCGGAGGACGGATCCACCACGTCCTCGCCCGCCGTGCGGCCCAGGATGCGCTCCGCCAGCGTAACCTTGACATTGCCCGACTCGATCACCGCGCGCATCGGCAGACTGTTGTCGGTGCCGCAGTCTTCCTCGATGACGATGGAATCCTGCGCCACGTCCACCAGCCGGCGGGTCAGGTAGCCGGAGTTGGCCGTCTTCAGCGCCGTGTCGGCCAGGCCCTTGCGCGCGCCGTGGGTGGAGATGAAGTACTCCAGCACGCTCAGGCCTTCCTTGAAGTTGGAGATGATCGGCGTCTCGATGATCTCGCCGGACGGCTTGGCCATCAGCCCGCGCATGCCGGCCAGCTGCTTCATCTGCGCCGGTGAGCCACGGGCGCCGGAGTGCGCCATCATGTAGATGGAGTTGATAGGCTTCTCGCGGCCCGTCTCCTCGTCGATCTCCACCGCGGAGATCTCCTTCATCATCTCCTCGGCCACCTTGTCGGTGCATTTCGACCACAGATCGACGCTCTCGTTGTAGCGTTCGCGCTCGGTGATCAGGCCATCGAGATACTGCTGCTCCAGCTTCTTCACCTTCTCGCGCGTTTCCTCCACCAGCTTCTCCTTGGTGGCCGGCACCACCATGTCGTTCTTGGAGAAGGAGATGCCCGCCTCGCAGGCCTCGCGGAAGCCGAGATTCATCACCCGGTCGCAGAAGATGACCGTGTCCTTCTGCCCGCAGTTGCGGTAGACCGCGTCGATCATCTTCGAGATTTCGCCCTTGGTCATCAGCTTGTTGCACAGATGCGGCGAGATGCCCGGCTGCTTCGGCAGCAGCTCGGCGATCTTCATGCGCCCCGGTGTGGTCTCGACAAGCTCGCTGACCTCCTCGCCATTCTCGTCAAGCCAAGTGGCGCGCACCTTGACCTTGCTGTGCAGGGTAACCGCCCCGGTGTGCAGGGCGTGCTCCAGTTCGGCCATGGAGCCGAATACCAGGCCCTCGCCCGGCTCGTTCTTGCGCATCATGGAGAGGTAATAGAGCCCCAGCACGATGTCCTGCGTCGGCACGATGATCGGCGAACCGTTGGCCGGGTGCAGCACGTTGTTCGACGACATCATCAGCACGCGCGCCTCCAGCTGCGCTTCCAGCGACAGCGGCACGTGCACGGCCATCTGGTCGCCGTCGAAGTCGGCGTTGAAGGCGGTGCACACCAGCGGGTGCAACTGGATGGCCTTGCCCTCGATGAGCACCGGCTCGAAGGCCTGAATGCCCAGCCGGTGCAGCGTCGGCGCGCGGTTCAGCAGAACGGGGTGCTCGCGGATGACCTCGTCCAGAATGTCCCAGACTTCCGGCTTTTCCTTCTCCACCAGACGCTTCGCCTGCTTGATGGTGTGCGCGAAGCCCTTCTTCTCCAATTGACCGTAGATGAACGGCTTGAACAGCTCCAGCGCCATCTTCTTCGGCAAGCCGCACTGGTGCAGCTTCAGCTCCGGACCGACGACGATCACCGAACGGCCCGAATAGTCCACGCGCTTGCCCAACAGGTTCTGGCGGAAGCGCCCCTGCTTGCCCTTCAGCATGTCGGACAGCGACTTCAGCGGGCGCTTGTTCGCGCCGGTGATGACGCGCGAACGGCGGCCATTGTCGAACAACGCATCCACCGCCTCCTGCAGCATGCGCTTCTCGTTGCGGATGATGATGTCCGGCGCACGCAGCTCGATGAGCCGCTTCAGGCGGTTGTTGCGGTTGATGACGCGACGGTACAGGTCGTTCAGATCGGAGGTGGCGAAGCGTCCGCCATCGAGCGGCACCAGCGGGCGCAGCTCCGGCGGAATCACCGGAATGATGGTAAGGATCATCCACTCCGGGCGGTTGCCGGACTGGATGAAGGCTTCCACCACCTTCAGCCGCTTGGCGATCTTCTTCGGCTTCAGCTCCGAGGTGGTCTCCGCCAGTTCCTGGATCAGGTCGGCGCGCAGCTTCTCCAGGTCGATGCGCGCCAGCAGCTCGCGAATGGCCTCCGCACCGATGCCGGCGGTAAAGGCGTCGAAGCCATAGTCATCCTGCGCGTCGAGGTATTCCTCCTCCGACAGCAACTGCATCGGCTTCAGATCCGTCAGGCCCGGATCGATGACGATGTAGCTCTCGAAGTAGAGCACGCGCTCGATGTCCTTCAGCGTCATGTCCAGCAGCAGGCCGATGCGGCTGGGCAGCGACTTCAGGAACCAGATGTGCGCCACCGGCGCGGCCAGCTCGATATGCCCCATGCGTTCACGACGCACCCGCGAAAGGGTTACCTCCACGCCGCACTTCTCGCAGATGACGCCCTTGTATTTCATCCGCTTGTATTTGCCGCAGAGGCATTCGTAATCCTTCACCGGGCCGAAGATCCGCGCGCAGAACAGGCCGTCGCGCTCCGGCTTGAAGGTGCGGTAGTTGATGGTCTCCGGCTTCTTCACTTCACCATGGGACCACGACCGGATCTTTTCCGGCGAGGCCAGCGCGATGCGGATGGCATCGAAGGCCTGGGCCTGGGAATCGGGGCCGAAGAAGTTGCTAACGTCCTGATGCATTTCGCCAATGCTCCTGAATGCCTGCCGTCATGCCTGCCCGGCGGAGGTGGCCACAAGGGCAGCCCCTGCCGCGGGGCGAAGGTGATATCACGCCGCGCAACCGATCCTTTCATGGCACATCCATGGATCTGCTGCGCGGCTGCCTTGTTGCCGGTCAGTCTTCCTTGTGCTCCAGCCGCTTGCGCTGCAGTTCCTCGAGGTCTTCCTCCGACACCAGCTCCACGTCCAGCGCCAATGCACGCATCTCCTTGACGAGCACGTTGAAGCTCTCCGGAATGCCGGCCTCGAAGGTATCGTCTCCACGCACGATGGACTCATACACCTTGGTGCGGCCGGCCACGTCGTCGGACTTCACGGTGAGCATCTCCTGCAGGGTATAGGCAGCGCCATAGGCCTGCAATGCCCACACCTCCATCTCGCCGAAACGCTGCCCGCCAAACTGCGCCTTGCCGCCCAGTGGCTGCTGGGTAACCAGCGAATACGGCCCGACGGAACGGGCGTGGATCTTGTCGTCCACCAGGTGGTGCAGTTTCAGCATGTAGATGCGGCCAACCGTAACCGGACGGTCGAAGGCCTCGCCGGTGCGCCCGTCATACAGCGTAACCTGGCCATGCGGCTCGTGCCCGGCCAAACGCAACATGCGGTCGATGTCGTTCTCGCGGGCGCCATCGAACACCGGCGTGGCCATCGGCACACCCTCGCGCAACTGCCGCGCCATCTCGACAAGCTCCTCGTCCGACAGCGCTTCGATCTTCTCGCGCTCTTCCGGCTTGTCATAGATCTCCAGCAGCTTTTCGCGGATTTCCTTCAGCGCCTGCTCGCGCGCTGTGGCGACATACTCGTCCAGCATCGCGCCCATCTGCCGCCCCAGGCCATCGGAAGCCCAGCCCAGGTGCGTTTCCAGGATCTGCCCGACGTTCATGCGCGAGGGCACGCCCAGCGGATTGAGCACGATGTCAACCGGCGTGCCGTCGGCCAGGAAGGGCATGTCCTCTTCCGGCAGGATGCGCGACACCACGCCCTTGTTGCCGTGGCGTCCGGCCATCTTGTCGCCGGGCTGGATCTTGCGCTTGATGGCGATGAAGACCTTGACCATCTTCATCACGCCCGGCGGCAGCTCGTCGCCACGCTGCAGCTTCTCCACCTTGTTGAGGAAGCGCTCCTCCAGCGCCTTCTTGCTGCTTTCGTATTGTTCGCGCATGGCCTCCAGCTCGGCCATGGCCTTGTCGCTTTTCAGGGCAATGTCCCACCAGTCCTTGCGCGGAATGGCATCCAGCGCCTTTTCGGTAATCTTGCCCTGCAGCTTGTGCCCCTTCGGCCCGGCCACCGCCTCCTTGCCCTTCAGAAAGGCCTTCAACAGCTCGTAGGTGTTGCGGTTGAGGATGTTCAGCTCGTCCTGGCGGTCCTTGTCGAGGCGCTCGATCTCCTCGCGCTCGATGGCCTGGGCGCGCTCGTCCTTCTCCACGCCGTAGCGATTGAACACGCGCACCTCCACCACCGTGCCATGCCCGCCGGGTGGCACGCGCAAGGAAGTATCGCGCACATCCGATGCCTTCTCACCGAAGATCGCGCGCAGCAGCTTTTCCTCCGGCGTCATCGGGCTTTCGCCCTTCGGCGTTACCTTGCCCACCAGAATGTCGCCGGGCTTCACCTCCGCACCGATGTAGACAATGCCGGCCTCGTCGAGGTTTTTCAGCGCCTCCTCGCCGACATTGGGAATATCGCGGGTGATCTCTTCCGGCCCCAGCTTGGTGTCGCGGGCCATCACCTCGAATTCCTCGATGTGAATGGAGGTATAGACATCCTCCTTCACGATGCGCTCGGAGAGCAGGATGGAGTCCTCGAAGTTGTAACCGTTCCACGGCATGAAGGCGACCAGAACGTTCTGCCCAAGCGCCAGCTCGCCGCGGTCGGTGGAGGGACCATCGGCGATGATGTCGCCAGCCTGCACGTATTCGCCCACCTTCACCAGCGGCTTCTGGTTGATGCAGGTGTTCTGGTTGGAACGCTGGAACTTCTGCAGATTGTAGATGTCCACGCCCGGCTTGGACGGGTCGGTCTCCTCCGTGGCGCGGATGACGATGCGTCGTGCATCCACCTGGTCGACCACGCCGGGGCGCTTCGCGGTGATGGCGGCGCCGGAATCACGCGCCACGCGCGCCTCCATGCCGGTACCCACCAGCGGCGCGGAAGCCTTCAGCAGCGGCACCGCCTGGCGCTGCATGTTCGAGCCCATCAGCGCACGGTTGGCGTCGTCGTTCTCCAGAAACGGAATCAGCGCCGCAGCCACGGAAACGATCTGCCTGGGCGAAACGTCGCAACAGGTGATCTTCTCCGCCGGCACCATCTGCACATCACCCTTGTGGCGCGCCGGCACCAGGTCCTCGACAATCCTGCCGTTCTCGTCGGTCTTGATGTTGGCCTGGCCAATGTAGTGCTCGTTCTCCTCCATGGCGGTGAGGTAGTGCACCTCATCGGTCAGCTTGCCATCTTCCACCTTGCGATACGGCGTCTCGATGAAACCATACTTGTTCACCCGCGCATAGGTGGCCAGCGAGTTGATCAGGCCGATGTTCGGCCCTTCCGGCGTCTCGATGGGGCAGATGCGGCCATAGTGCGTGGGATGCACGTCGCGCACCTCGAAGCCGGCGCGCTCGCGCGTAAGCCCCCCCGGCCCCAGCGCGGAGAGGCGGCGCTTGTGCGTTACCTCGGAAAGCGGGTTGGTCTGATCCATGAACTGCGAAAGCTGCGAGGAGCCGAAGAACTCGCGCACCGCAGCCGCCACCGGCTTCACGTTGACCAGATCATGCGGCATGACGGTGTCGAGGTCGACGGAGCTCATGCGCTCCTTCACCGCGCGCTCCATGCGCACCAGACCGACGCGGAACTGGTTCTCCAGCAGTTCGCCGACGGAACGCACGCGGCGGTTGGACAGGTTGTCGATGTCGTCCACCTCGCCCTTGCCATCGCGCAGGTCGTGCAGGGTCTTCACCACCGCGACGATATCTTCCTTGCGCAGGGTGCGCTGCGTGTCGGGCACGTCCTTGAAGCCCAGGCGCATGTTCATCTTCACCCGGCCCACTGGCGAGAGATCATAACGTTCCGGGTCGAAGAACAGGCCATGGAACAGCGCTTCCGCGGCTTCCTTCGTGGCCGGCTCGCCGGGGCGCAGCACGCGGTAGATCTCCACCAGCGCCTGCTCGTAATTCTCCGCCTTGTCGGCCTTCAGGGTGTTGCGCATCCACGGGCCGGTACGCACCGGATCAACGTCCAGCACGCGGATTTCCTTGTAACCGGCATTGCGCAGGGTCTCCAGCACCTCCTGGGTGATTTCGTCGCCGGCCTCGGCATGGATCTCGCCGGTTTCGGCATTGACCAGCTCGTCGGCCAGGAACTGGCCGTAAAGATCCTCGTCCAGCACCAGGATCTCCTTCAGCCCTTCCTCGACCAGCTTCTTCGCCCGCCGCGGGGTGATCTTCTGCCCGGCCTTGACCACCACCTCTCCGGAATCGGCATCGATCAGGTCATGCGCCGGCTTCAGCCCACTGAAGCGCTCCACGTCGAACGTCGTGCGCCAGCCACGCTTCTTTTCGTCCCACTTGTAGGTGATGGTGTCATAGACGCTGTGCAGGATCTCTCCCGAATCCATGCCCAGGGCATAGAGCAGCGTGGTAACCGGCAGCTTGCGGCGACGGTCGATGCGCACGTGCATGATGTCCTTGGCATCGAACTCGAAGTCCAGCCACGAGCCGCGGTAGGGAATGATGCGCGCGGCAAACAGCAGCTTGCCGGAAGCATGCGTCTTGCCCTTGTCATGGTCGAAGAACACGCCCGGCGAGCGGTGCATCTGCGAGACAATGACACGCTCCGTGCCATTGATGATGAAAGTGCCCTTCTCGGTCATCAGCGGGATGTCGCCCATGTAGACATCCTGCTCCTTGATGTCCTTCACCGTCTTCGCTTCCGTGTCCGGATCGACATCGAAAACGATGAGGCGCAACGTAACCTTCAGCGGCGCGGCATAGGTCATGTCGCGCTGCTGGCACTCGTCCACATCATATTTCGGCGGCTCGAACTCGTAGTCCACGAAATCGAGCTGCGCGCGGCCAGAGAAGTCCTCGATGGGAAACACCGAGCGGAACACCGCCGGCAGGCCGGTATCCGGCTGCTCGCCGCGCTTCTTGTGCATCTGCAGGAACTGATCGTACGACTGCCGCTGCACGTGGATGAGATCGGGCATGTCGGCCACTTCCTTGATGTGGCCAAAGGTCTTGCGGATGCGCTGTATTCTCGTCATCGCCGTTCTTTCGTTGCTGATGCCGCCGAACAATCTCTTCGGCAGCGTGCCTGTTGCCCAGATATCAGAATATTTTCCTGCCTGACGAACGCCGGAAAACACCTTTCCCGAAAGCCCCCTTGACCAGCCGGCCTTTCGGGAAAAGTGTCATGCACTGCTCGCCTGCCACATGCCTGAAAGGATATCCACCACCTGATTGTCCAGCTCTTTTCCTGCCTGCCGCAACGCCCTGACAAGCACTGCGGGGCAGCCGCCGGAAGGCGCAGGATCCCCTGCCCTTCCGGCAACCACATCGCATGATTATTTCAGCTCGACGGTAGCACCGGCTTCCTCGAGCTTCTTCTTGATTTCCTCGGCCTCGTCCTTGGAGACGGCTTCCTTCACCACGCCGCCCTTCTCCACCAGCTCCTTGGCCTCCTTCAGGCCCAGGCCGGTGATGCCGCGAACTTCCTTGATGACGTTGATCTTCTTGTCGCCGTGGTTGACGAGAACGACGTCGAATTCGTCCTTCTCCTCGGCGCCGCCAGCCTCGCCACCGGCTGCGCCCGGCACCGCGGCCACGGCCACCGGCGCGGCGGCGGAAACACCCCACTTGTCCTCCAGCAGCTTGGCCAGCTCAGCGGCCTCCAGCACGCTCAGGGAGGACAGCTCCTCGGCAATTTTCTCCAGATCAGCCATTGTCTCGTTTCCTCATGTGTTGCGATCGGTTCGAACCAGTTTCCTGCCCGCCGCCGCTCAAGCTGCCTTGCATGACGGCGGCGCGACCTGTTCGTGTTCAGGCGGCTTCCTGCTCTCCTCGCGCGGCCAGCACCCGGGCCAGCTGTCCCGCCGGCGCCTGCAGCACCGCGGCGATCTTCTGCGCCGGGGCCTGAATGGTGCCGATGAGCTTTGCGCGCAGCTCGTCCAGGGAGGGCAGCTCGGCCAGCGATTTCACGCCAGCTTCGTCCAGCAGCGATTCCTCCAGCATGCCGCCAAGAATCACGAGCTTGTCGTGCTCCTTGGCAAAGCCGACGGCGATTTTCGGCGCGACCACGGGGTCTTGCGAAAACATCATCACCGTCGGGCCGGAGAACAGCGCCGCCAGGCCTTCCCTGGGCGTGCCGTCAAGAGCAATCTTGGCCAGGCGGTTCTTCACCACCTTCACCATGCCACCCGCCTCGTACATGCGGTTGCGCAGATCGGTCATCTGCGACACCGTGAGGCCGAGGTTGTGCGCCACGACAATGGAAGGATAGGTGCTGAACACCTCCTCCTTCAGCCAGGCGACCACCTCGCGTTTGCGGGCTCTGTCCACTTTGCTCTCCTTGGCAAGGGTGGGGTCCGCAGCCATCAAGGCATGAACCCCGGTTGCCCAACCTGCCGCGCCCGCCAGCCCGGCCCTTCACGGAAACAGCGCCCGCAAGGAGCCGAGGCCGCATTGGCGCGACGCCCAGCAAGGCCTGTCCGCGTCGTGTGGCGCGCCATGCGCAAGGCACTGGTGCGCCACCGGTCCAAACCGACCGCTCGCAACGGAATCATGCCCGCCGCGGCGATCCGTTCTTCCCGTCTATTGCGGGCCGCCCCGGGCCGCAGCCCATACGGGGCATTTGAGCCTGCGGCGATCGCTCGCCACCAGCACCCACAGTCTCGGACAGGACTTGATCCAGCATTTCAGGAATGCCCTGCGACACCCCGAAACACTGGCAAGATCCAGGCTGTCCACAGACAACCCGGAAACTCATGCTTGCCGGAACGCATCAACGTCCGGCAAAAAAACCTCATGCATCGCCAGTGATGGAGGCCAGATCCACCTTCACCCCCGGCCCCATGGTGGACGACAGCGCCACGCGCTTCACGTAGGCGCCCTTCGCCCCTTCCGGCTTGGCCTTGATCACCGCATCGACAAAGGCCTTCACGTTCTGGGCGATCTTGTCCTCGTCGAAGCTGGCCTTGCCCACGCCGGCATGCACGATGCCCGCCTTCTCCACGCGGAACTGCACCGCACCGGCCTTGGCGCGCTTCACCGCCTCACCCACATTGGGCGTAACGGTGCCCACCTTGGGGTTGGGCATCAGCCCGCGCGGGCCGAGGATCTTGCCCAGACGCCCCACCAGCGGCATCATGTCCGGCGTGGCGATGGCCGTGTCGAAGTTGATCTCGCCCTTCTGGATCTGCTCCACCAGATCCTCCGCGCCGACGATGTCGGCCCCGGCGGCCTTCGCTTCCTCGGCCTTGTCGTCCTTGGCAAACACCGCCACGCGCACGGTCTTGCCGGTGCCGGCGGGCAACTCGGCCACGCCACGCACCATCTGGTCGGCATGACGCGGATCAACACCGAGGTTCATCGCCACCTCGATGGTCTCGTCGAACTTCGCGTTGGCGCGCTCCTTCAGCAGCCTGATGGCCTCGTCGAGGGCATAGACCTTGTCGCGGTCGATACCCTCCTGATTCTTGCGATAACGCTTTCCGTGCTTCGGCATGGCGCTCACTCCACCACCTCGAGGCCCATGGAGCGGGCCGATCCCTCGATGATCTTCATCGCCGCGTCCATGTCGCGGGCATTGAGATCCTTCATCTTCACCTCGGCAATCTCGCGAATCTGCGCGCGGGTTACCTGGCCGACATTCTTCAGCCCAGGCTCCTGCGAGCCTTTCTGGATCTTCGCCGCCTTCTTCAGCAGATACGACGCCGGCGGCGTCTTGATCTCGAAGGTGAAGGACTTGTCCTGATAGATGGTGATGATGGTGGGCACCGGCGCACCGGGCTCCATGTCCTGCGTCTTGGCATTGAAGGCCTTGCAGAACTCCATGATGTTGATACCACGCTGACCCAGCGCCGGCCCCACGGGGGGCGACGGATTGGCCTGCCCGGCGGGCACCTGCATCTTCAGATACCCTTCGATCTTCTTCGCCATTTTCCTACCTCTTGCCTGCATGCGGGTGGCCAGCAGCCTCACGACCCCTGCGCACACCCGGTTTCAGAGGCCATCGCGGTGCGGCGGCATGCCGGCTGGCGTTCCGGCCACCACCTCCCGCGATGAGCTTTACGCCCCGGTGGCCTTTTCCACCTGGCCGTATTCCAGTTCCACCGGCGTCTCGCGCCCGAAGATGGACACCGACACCTTCAACCGCTGATGCGTTTCGTCCACGTCCTCTACCACACCCTCGAAGCTGGCAAAGGGGCCGTCGATGATGCGCACCATCTCGCCGATGTCGAAGCGGATGCCGCTTTCCACCGGCTTCGCACCCTCTTGCACGATACCGAGGATACGCCTGGCCTCCTCCTCGGAGATGGGCAGCGGCTTGTTGCCACGGTCGGCGCCCAGGAAACCGGTTACCTTCGGCGTGTTCTTGATCAGGTGAAAGGTGGCATCGTTCATCTCCATTTTCACCAGCACGTAACCGGGAAACAGATGACGCTTCTTCACCACCTTCCGGCCACCAGGCTTTACCTCGATGACCTCTTCGGTAGGCACCAGCACTTCCTCGAAGAAGTCGGACAACCCCTGCATCTCGGCCTGATGGCGAATCTCCTCCGCCACCTTGTCCTCGAAATTCGAGTAAGCGTGCACGATGTACCAGCGCTTTGCCATGAATGAACGACCCCGCCCTGCTGAAGGTGGCGGCGGCTGCGGCAGAGATGTCCGCGCCGCTCGCCTTGACCGGTTTCCCCGGAAACCCCGTTGCACCCGAATTGTCAGAATTGCCAGAAGCTCAGATGCCGTAAATGAACGTGTCCACCAGCCACTTTAGCACGGCGTCCACCACCAGGAAGAACACCGCCGTGAGCGCCACCATGATCAGCACCATCACGGTGGTGATCAGCACCTCCTGACGGGTCGGCCAGGTTACCTTTGCCGTTTCCTGCCGCAC
>JAJRRZ010000184.1 GCA_024279045.1 Alphaproteobacteria bacterium | reverse complement strand
GCCACCATAATCTTCCAGCACCAGCGGCTGCACACCCGCCAGCAACACATGCCGCGGATAGTTGCCGCGCAGCTCCGCCAGCGCCAGCACCTCCTGAAACCCCGTCTGATGCAGGCTCATCTTGCGGCTGGCCAGAAACGACGGCACCTCGTCATCTTCGACAATCACCAGCTCCCCCGGCTCGCGCTTGAAGTCCACCGCATCGAACACCACCAGGATGTCGGCCTCTTCCACCAGTGGCAGAAGATTCATCCCCTGAGTGCCGCCATCCACCAATTGCACGTTCTCCGGCAGCGCATGATGAGCATGCAGGTGTTCCACCGCCCGCACGCCGAACCCCTCATCAGCCCACAGGATATTGCCAATGCCGAGGATCAGCACCTGCCCCGGCTCGGCGCCACGCTCCACATCTGGCATGTTTGATGCTGATGCGTTCATGCCGTTCAACCTCCCCACATGTGGCACATCCGTCTTGTTTGCGGCCTGTCATTTGCCTTGACGGCTTCTTCATAATTCTGCCCAAATGTCTCGAAGCATATTGCAAACCGTCTCCTCCGGATTGCAAGCGAAAAACAACTTGCCAAATCGCAAAGAAACCGTGAAGCGCTGGCACAAATGGACATAAGTATATGAAAATAGTTACTTTTTCAAAATAGCCAGATTGTGGAATTCCATTACTCCCGAAAAATGTCCTACCATCTGAAAGATAGAGCGCACTGCTGAAGCACGTAAGGCGGAATGCATCGTTTCATATTTTGACAACTTGCGAACAGATACCTTCCACAAAAAGCACCCCCCTCCAAGTGGCAAGCAACCTTTCATTAGCTTTCAATGCATGTCTGAAGGATAACCGTCCAGGCTTGCTGCCTGAATAGATGTCTCCATCACTTTAATACATAAAGACAGACACTTGTTACTATTTCTCCATATTTGGCATGATTCCTGCTTCCAACCTGCATACCGAGCGCGTCCGGGCTTGACACCAATGCATTCCGGTGTTCCTGCGCGGCGCGGAGGGGGAGACGGCAACCATAGGGAGAGCCGATCATGCAAGCAACCGAAACCTTTTACGACGTCATGCGGCGGCAGGGCATTTCCCGCCGCAGCTTTCTGAAAT
Source organism: Alphaproteobacteria bacterium (assembly GCA_024279045.1). GTDB lineage: Bacteria > Pseudomonadota > Alphaproteobacteria > Rhizobiales > Aestuariivirgaceae > Thermopetrobacter. The sequence continues at coordinate 14,951 of JAJRRZ010000184.1, read as the reverse complement.
TCTGCAGCCTCACGGCTGCGGCCATGGGCCTGGGGCCGCAATATGCCTCGCAGATTGCCCACGCCATGGAGAACAAGCCACGCATTCCGGTGCTGTGGCTGCACGGGCTGGAGTGCACCTGCTGCACGGAATCGTTCATCCGCTCCGCCCATCCGCTGGCCAAGGATGTCATCCTGTCCATGATCTCGCTGGACTATGACGACACCATCATGGCCGCCGCCGGCCATCAGGCCGAAGAGGCGCTGAAAGATGTAGTGGAAAACTACAAGGGCAACTACATCGTCGCCGTGGAAGGCAATCCGCCTCTGAACGAAGACGGCATGTATTGCATCGTGGCGGGCAAGCCGTTCACCGAGCAGTTGCGCTATGCCACGGAACACTGCAAGGCCATCATCTCCTGGGGCTCCTGCGCCTCCTATGGCTGCGTGCAGGCCGCGCGCCCCAACCCCACCCGCGCCACGCCGGTGCACAAGGTGATCACCGACAAGCCCATCATCAAGGTGCCGGGCTGCCCGCCCATTGCCGAGGTGATGACCGCCGTGATCACCTACATGCTCACGTTCGACAAGCTGCCGGCGCTGGATCGCGTGGGCCGGCCCAAGATGTTCTACAGCCAGCGCATCCACGACAAGTGCTACCGCCGCCCGCATTTCGACGCCGGGCAGTTCGTGGAGAGCTTCGACGACGAAAACGCGCGCAAGGGCTACTGCCTCTACAAGGTGGGCTGCAAGGGGCCGACCACCTACAACGCCTGCTCCACCATTCGCTGGAACGAAGGCGTATCCTTCCCCATCCAGGCCGGGCATGGCTGCATCGGCTGCTCGGAGGATGCATTCTGGGACAAAGGCTCTTGGTATGCCCGCCTGCAGGACATCAAGGCTTTTGGCGCCGAATCGAATGCCGACACCGTGGGCACAGCTGCTGCCGCTGCCGTGGGCACCGCCGTTGCGGTGCATGCCGCGGCTTCCGTGGTCAAGCGCGTTGCCCAGAAGAAGGGAGAATAAATCATGGCCGTCATCAATACGCCGAATGGTTATACGCTGGATAATTCCGGCAAGCGCGTGGTCGTCGATCCAGTTACCCGCATCGAGGGACACATGCGCTGTGAAGTGAACGTCGATGAAAACAACGTCATCCGCAATGCCGTCTCTTCCGGCACCATGTGGCGTGGCCTGGAAGTCATTCTCAAGGGCCGCGACCCGCGTGATGCCTGGGCCTTCGTGGAGCGCATCTGCGGCGTGTGCACCGGCTGCCATGCGCTGGCCTCGGTGCGTGCGGTGGAAGATGCCCTGGGCATCGAAATTCCGAAGAACGCCCATCTCATTCGCGAGATGATGGCCAAGACCCTGCAGGTGCACGACCACGTGGTGCACTTCTATCACCTGCACGCGCTGGACTGGGTCAACCCGGTCAATGCCCTGAAGGCTGATCCCAAGGCCACATCGGAGCTGCAGCAGGCCGTTTCCCCGGCGCATCCGCTGTCCAGCCCCGGCTATTTCCGCGATATCCAGACGCGCCTGAAGAAGTTCATCGAATCCGGCCAGCTCGGCCCGTTCAAGAACGGCTACTGGGACAACCCCGCCTACAAGCTGCCGCCTGAGGCTGACCTGATGGCCGTGGCGCATTATCTGGAAGCGCTCGACCTGCAGAAGGAGTTCGTGAAGCTTCACACCATCTTCGGCGGCAAGAACCCGCACCCGAACTACCTCGTGGGCGGTGTGCCCTGCGCCATCAACATGGATGGCGAGCTGGCCGCCGGTGCGCCGCTGAACATGGAACGGCTGAATTTCGTGCTCTCGCGCATCCAGGAGATGGTGGATTTCAACAACAACGTCTATGTGCCGGACGTCATCGCCATCGCCAGCTTCTACAAGGATTGGCTCTATGGCGGCGGCCTGGGTGCGCGCAGCGTGCTGGCCTACGGCGCCTATTCCAAGGTGCCGGGCGACCCCAGCACCGATCAGCTTCCCGGTGGCGTCATCCTCAACGACAACTGGGACGAAATCTACGAAGTGGACATGCGCGATCCGGAGCAGGTGCAGGAGTTCGTGGCCCATTCGTGGTATACCTACCCGGACGAGACGAAGGGGCTGCATCCGTGGGACGGCATCACCGAGCCGAAATACGAGCTTGGCCCGAACGCCAAGGGCACCCGCACCAACATCGAGGCGCTGGACGAATCAGCGAAATACTCGTGGATCAAGTCGCCGCGCTGGCGTGGTCATGCGGTGGAGGTCGGCCCGCTGTCGCGCTACACCATCGCCTACGCCAAGGGCATCGAGTATGTCCGCGAGCAGGTGGAGCGCTCCGTGCGCGCCTTCAACAAGCTGGCCGGCACCGAGCTGAACGCCAAGCAGGTGCTCCAATCCACCATTGGCCGCACCTTGGCGCGTGCTCTGGAGTCGCAATACTGCTCCGACATGATGGTGGACGACTGGCACGACCTGATCGCCAACATCAAGGCAGGCGACACCGCCACCGCCAACATGGAGAAGTGGGACCCCTCCACCTGGCCGAAGGAGGCCAAGGGCGTGGGCCGTGTGGAAGCTCCGCGTGGTGCACTGGGCCACTGGATCCGCATCAAGGATGGCAAGATCGAGAACTACCAGTGCGTCGTGCCCACCACCTGGAACGGCTCGCCGCGTGATCCGAAGGGCAACATTGGTGCGTTCGAGGCATCGCTGATGAACACGCCGATGGAACGCCCGGATGAGCCGGTGGAAATCCTGCGCACCCTGCACAGCTTCGATCCGTGCCTGGCCTGCTCCACGCACGTCATGACCGAAGACGGCGAAGAGCTGACCAGCGTCAAGGTGCGCTGACGCAAAAAAGCCTCCCCGCAGCGAGGGCTTCGTCGCGGGGAGGCAGAATCCTCCGGCCAATTCCCATGAACGGGAGGGGATGTTCCATGAGCATGCAACAGGACATGTCAAAAGAACTGCAAATGCACGCCGAACCGGCTGTGTATGTCTATGAAGCACCAATACGCATCTGGCACTGGATCAATGCCTTTGCCATCTTCACGCTGGCGTTGACTGGCTATTTCATCGGCCAGCCACCGCCCAGCATTCCGGGTGAGCCGACCTTTACCTTCCTGTTCGGCTATATCCGCTTCTTCCACTTCGCTGCCGGTTACATCCTGCTGATCGGCTTTCTGTTCCGCGTTTACTGGGCATTTGCGGGCAATCATCATGCACGGCAGATTTTCCTGCCGCAGGTCTGGCGCAAGGACTTCTGGGAAGGAGTGGTGCATGAGCTGAAGTGGTATTTCTTCCTGGCCAAGGAGCCGAAGAAATACGTCGGCCACAATCCGCTGGCCACCCTGATAATGCACATCATGTTCGTGTGGGGCACGATCTTCATGATCGTAACCGGCCTTGCCTTGTATGGCGAAGGCACGGGCATGGGCACCTGGCAATATGACTGGTTCAGCTCGTGGGTCATCCCGCTGTTCGGTCAGAGCATGGATGTCCATACATGGCACCGCGTGGGCATGTGGTGGATCATCATTTTCGTGATCGTGCACATTTATGCCGCGGTGCGTGAAGACATCATGTCCCGCCAGACGATCATCAGCTCGATGATCAGCGGCTGGCGCAACTTCCGCGACCCGAGCCGCAAGCCCGGCGACGAAATCTGAGGAGACGGAACACACTTTTTGCCACTTCCTTCTTTCCCTCCATGATCGTGGCAAATCGAAGCCGGAAGCATTCTGCTTCCGGCTTCTTTCTTTCCTCCCGCGTTTTTTCTCTCTGCTCGTCACTGGAATGGCAACAACCCCTCCAGCCTGTCGGCAGAAGAGGCTGGGTGCATTCAAGATCGAAGTGCAACAACAAGGGCTGAGGCCATTTCCGGCAACGAGCGGCCACGCACCAGCCGTGCATCAGCCACGTGCGAACTTCTTGTACTTGATGCGCCGCGGCACGATGGCATCCTCGCCCAGGCGGCGCTTCTTGTCTTCCTCGTAGGCCTCGAAGTTGCCCTCGAACCACTCCACATGGGAATCGCCCTCGAACGCCAGGATATGCGTCGCCAGCCGGTCGAGGAACATGCGGTCGTGCGAGATCACCAGCACGCAGCCGGCGAACTCCGCCAACGCGTCTTCCAGCGCCGAGAGGGTTTCGGTGTCCAAGTCGTTGGTCGGCTCGTCCAGCAGCAGCACATTGCCGCCGCTCTTCAGCATCTTCGCCAGATGCACGCGGTTGCGCTGCCCACCGGAAAGCTGGCCCACCGGCTTTTGCTGATCCGCCCCGCGGAAGCCGAACGATGACACATAGGCACGCGAGTTCACCTCGCGGTTGCCCAGCATGATCACGTCATCACCGCCGGAGATTTCCTCCCACACTGTCTTGTTGGGATCCAGCGCATCGCGGCTCTGGTCCACGTAGGCCAGTTGCACCGTCTCGCCGATGCGTATCTCGCCGCCGTCGGGCTGTTCTTGTCCGGTGATCATGCGGAACAGCGTCGTCTTGCCCGCGCCGTTCGGCCCGATGATGCCGACAATGGCGCCCGGCGGCACACTGAAGGAGAGATTGTCGATCAGCAGCCGCTCATCATACCCCTTGCGCAGGCTTTCCACCTCGATGACCAGATCCCCCAGCCGCGGTCCCGGTGGAATGACGATCTGCGCCCCAGCCTGTTTCAGCCGCGCATCATTGAGCTTGACCAGCTCGTCATAGGCCTTGATGCGTGCTTTCGACTTCGCCTGCCGCGCCTTCGGGCTGGCGGCGATCCACTCGCGTTCACGCGCCAGGATCTTCGCCCGCGCCTTTGCCTCGCGCTCTTCCTGTTCCAGCCGCTTGGCCTTCTTCTCCAGATAGACCGAATAGTTGCCCTCGTAGGGAATGCCGCGCCCGCGATCCAGCTCCAGGATCCAGCCGGTTACATTGTCGAGGAAGTAGCGATCATGCGTAACAATGAGAATGGCGCCGGGATATTCGCGCAGGTGATGCTCCAGCCAGGCGGTGGTTTCGGCATCGAGATGGTTGGTCGGCTCGTCCAGCAGCAGCAGGTCAGGCTTTTGCAGCAACAACCGGGTCAGCGCCACGCGCCGCCGCTCGCCGCCGGAGAGATTATCCACCACCGCATCGGAGGGCGGACAGCGCAGCGCCTCCATGGCCTGCTCCACCTGCGCATCGAGATCCCACAGGTTCTGCGCATCGATGATATCCTGAAGCTGCGCGGCCTCCTCCGCCGTTTCGTCGGAGTAGTTCATCATCAACTCGTTATAGCGCTCCAGAATGGCGCGCTGCTCGGCCACGCCCTCGTTGACGACATCCCACACCGTTGCCCCGGCGGCCAGTTCCGGCTCCTGCGGCAGGTAGCCCACCGTTGCCCCCTCGGCCAGCCAGGCCTCGCCGGAGAAGTCCTTGTCGATGCCGGCCATGATGCGCAGCAGCGTGGACTTGCCCGCCCCGTTCGGCCCCAGCACGCCGATCTTGGCATCGGGGTAGAAGGAGAGGTTGATATTCTCCAGGATTTTCTTGCCGTTCACGACCTTGGTCAGGCCGTGCATGTGATAGATGAACTCCCGCGCCATGAGCAAACCGCCCCAAATTCCGTTTTTCAGGCAATTGTCTTGTCTGTTGTTTCCGCCGCAAATCACGCCAACATGCGCTGCTGTCTGACGGACCTGCTCCGCTCAATAGCGCACACTTGCCACGGGTTGAAGAAAATTCCACACCCCGCAACACGCACCGGCATGGCCATGTGGGGCACAGGTTGACGGAGCGGGGGTTTTGCTGTTCATCTGGTAACAGTAGCGGCCTCGCGGGGCCGGTATTCCGGACATGCCTTGCCCGCAAGGCCCGGCCATGCAGCAGCAAACAGGATTCGGATCCATGAGCAACGAAATCATCATCGCGCCGTCGATGCTGTCGTCGGACTTCTCGCGCCTGAAGGAAGAGATAGAGGCCATCGAGCGCGCCGGCATGGACTGGGTGCACCTGGACGTGATGGACGGCCACTTCGTGCCCAACCTCACCTTCGGCCCGCCGATCATCGCCGCCATGCGTCCACACACGAAGAAAGTGTTCGACGTGCACCTGATGATCGACAATCCCGACCTGTATCTCGAGGAATACGCCAAGGCTGGCGCCGATATCATCACCGTGCACGCGGAGGCCTGCACGCACCTGGATCGCTCTCTGCAGGTGATCCGCAATCTGGGCAAGAAGGCTGGCGTGTCGCTGAACCCGCACACGCCGGAATCGGTCATCGAATACGTGCTCGACCGGCTGGATCTCATCCTGGTGATGAGCGTGAACCCCGGCTTCGGCGGGCAGGCGTTCATCCCGGCGGTGGTGGAGAAGATCCGCCGCATTCGCGAGATGATCGGCGAGCGCGACATCATCATCGAGGTGGACGGCGGCGTGGCCCCGGGCACGGCGGGCACTGTAGCCGAGGCTGGGGCGCGGGCGCTGGTGGCTGGTTCCGCCGTGTTCAAGGGCGGCAACGAGGAGGCCTACCGCGCCAACATCAAGGCCATCCGCGAGGAAGCCACCGCCGCCATTGCCGGCAAGGCTGCGGCGGAATGACCTGCGGACAGCGCACGCGCTGTTCATGATACGGAAATGCGGGGCCTGTGCGCGATGGCGTGCAGGCCCTTCGTGCAGATGGAAGCCTGAGCATTATTCATGTTATCGGCGGTATTCATGGAGGCAACATGCGGCTGATTTTCGACCTCGACGGCACGTTGATCGATTCCGCGCCGGATCTGTGCCATGCCGCCAACCGCATGCTGGCGGAACTCTATGACGCCGGGCCCATTCCGGTGGAAACCTTCGCCACCTTCATCGGCCAGGGGCTGCCCAAGCAGTTGCAGCGCAGCTTGCGGCATGCGGGCATCGACAACCCCTCGGAGGAAGAATTTCAGCGCGCCCTGGAAACGTTCAAGCAGTTTTATGGCGAGGCCCCGGCGGAGCGCACCATCGTTTTCGAGGGCGTGCGCGATGCACTGGATGCACTGAAGGCCGAAGGCGCGAAAATGGCGGTGTGCACCAACAAGTCGGAGGATCTGGCCTGGCAGGCGCTGGAAGGGCTGGGCATGGCGCAATATTTCGACGCGCTGGTGGGTGGCGAGACGCTGCCGGTGCGCAAGCCCCATCCGGAGCCGCTGCACGAATGCGCGCGGCGGCTGGGCGAGGCGGCGGGGCCGGTTCTCTATGTGGGCGATTCCGAAACCGACGAGGAAGCCGCCCATGCCGCCGGTTATCCGCTGATCCTCTACACCGGCGGCTACAGCAAGAAACCGCTGGAGGAAATCGAAGCGGTGGCGCGGTTCGACCATTTCTCCCGGCTTCCGGACCTGGTGGCGCAGTTGATGGCGCAAGCGGAAGGGTAAGGCCATGGCGTTGAAGGCGATCATTTTCGATGTGGACGGCACGCTGGCGGAGACGGAGGAGGCGCATCGCATGGCCTTCAACGAGGAATTCGCCACATGGGGACTGCCGTGGCAGTGGGATCGCGACCTTTACAAGGAGTTGCTGGCGATAACCGGCGGCAGGGAGCGCATCCGCCATTATGCGGAAAATTACGATGCGCCGAAGGCCCGCGAGGTGCTGGGTGATCAACTGGAGAAGATAACGGAGCTGCACAAGGCCAAATCGCAACGCTACATGCGCATGATCGCCGAAGGCAACGTGCCGCTGCGCCCGGGCGTGGCGCGGCTCATCGAAGAGGCGAAGACGGCGGGGCTGAAGGTGGGTGTGGCCACCACCACTTCCACGCCCAATGTGGAAGTGCTCATACAGGCCACGCTGGGCAAGCCGGCATCGGAGGTGTTCGACGCCATGGCCTGCGGCGAGGAGGTCAGCGCCAAGAAACCCGCCCCCGACCTATATACGCTGGCGCTGGAAAAACTGGGCGTGCCCCATGACGAAGCGGTGGCGGTGGAGGATTCGCGCAACGGGCTGATGTCGGCGCTGCGCGCGGGCGTGCCGGTGATCATCACGCCATCAAGCTACACGGCGGACGAGGATCTGACCGATGCCCTGTCGGTAATCTCGCATCTGGGAGAGCCGGATCAGCCTTACGAGCACATTGCCGGTTTCGGCTTTGCCAGCGGCATGATCACGCCTGCCTTGCTGGATCGCTGGATCGAGGGCTGGGGTGGCCGCCCGCTGATGAAGGAACCCCCACGGCTGCACAGTTGAGCGCCTCCGTCCCATCGCCCTTCCGCCATATTTCCTGCACGAGCCACTGGCACGACCTGTCTGACGGCAGCGCCCCGGAAAACAGGAAAGGGCAAGGACATGAAACACACTTCTCGCAATTTCCCGACCATGCTGGCAGCAATGACGCTGGCAGCAATGATGGCGCTCTCCTCCGGGACTCCCGCCGCAAATGCCTTCAGCAAGACCTTCCGCTTCAGCGCCACTGGCGAAGGCATCATCAGCGCCGTGCCGGACATTGCCCGCGTCGAGATTGGCGTGAACACGCGGGCGAAAAGTGCCGCGGATGCCCTGCGCCAGAACACCGAGGCCATGCAAAGCGTGTTTGATAGCGTGAAACAGCGCTTCGGCATTGCCGGGAAGGACATGGCTACAACAAATTTCAACGTGAACCCGGTGTATTTCACCCCGCGCGACGACAAGGGCAACCCAACGGGGCCGGCCCGGCTGGTGGCCTATGAAGTGCACAACCAGCTGCTTGTTACAGTGCGCGACCTTGGCAAGCTGGGCGCACTGCTGGACTCCGTGGTACGCGATGGCGCCAACCGGCTGGAAGGCCTGAGCTTCGGCTTTTCCAACCGCGAGAAACTGCTGAATGAAGCACGGCGCAAGGCCGTAGAGCAGGCGAAAGCAAAGGCAAGGCTTTATGCCGAAGCGGTAGGCTTCAGGCTTGGCCCGGTGCTGGAGGTGCGCGAAGGCGGCACCCGCCCGACACCGAAGCAGCGCATTGCCTTCGCCCGCAAGGCCATGGCCATGCAGGCCGCCGCACCTGTTCCGGTGGCAAGCGGCGAGCAGAAGATGCGCGTACGGGTAACCATCACCTGGGAGGCAATGTCCGAATGATCTGGCGTGGCTGCCAATGGCTATCCGCCCTCAGGCGGCCTTCGCGTCGAGCACGCCGAGGATCTCGTCCAGCAGCCCCTCGCGCCCGCCAATGCGGAAATTCTCCGGATCGATCCAGTCCTCGCCCATCACGTCAGCGGCCAGCTCCAGCCAGGTGCGGCACTCGTCGAGCGATTGCAACAGCCCCACCTTCATGCCAGCTTCGCCACGCCAGTCGCGGATTTCCTCCAGCACGGCACGGGCCTGGTCAGGCGTGCAGCAAGCCGCACACTGCCCGGACTCCGTTTCCAGAAACTCCGCCCCGGCCTCCAGCGCCTGGCGTGCCGCCTCGCGAATGATGAACTCTTCCTCCAGCTCGCCAGCTTCCAGCGTTGCCTTGATGAACTTGCGCCGTGTAGTTACGCGTACACATTCGCTCATCATGTTGGGCAGGGTTTGCTGATCGTTGCTGCGAAACTGCCGCCAGGGAACGATCACATTCACCTCCTGCGCGCCCTCGTAGAAGGCGATTTCCGCTTCCGCCACCACGTAATCCACCTTCGACCGCCCACGCGGCCAGTTGGCCACGGTGGAAATGGCCACCGGCGAGCGCTTGCCCAGAACCTCGCGTGCCGTCATCACGAATTTCGGCGGCACGCAAACCGCAGCGACGGGGCCATGCGGGGTTTCGGCCCGCTCGCACAGCCGACGAATGTCGTCTTCCGTGGTGTCAGCGGCCAGTTGTGTCAATTCCAGCACTTCCAGCGCTCTTTGCGCCACCTCGGTGCGATCCTCGAATGCCACGGCATGCCTCCCTGCGTTGCTTTCCCGTCATGATTTCGGCCCACGCGGCGGGCAAGTCAAGCGCTCCCGGTCCCGCACTTCGGCAAAGCTTCGTTGCCGCCTCATCCTGTTTGCGCCAGGGTCAGGGCCCATAAACCCATAAAGAGGCATGACAGATGCGTCATTTGCTTGAAAAGCAGCATTCTTCTGTCCGCCGGGAATACCCGTAGGTATTTCCAGGGGTTAAAGGACGCTGACATGCAGCGCAAATGGCTTGGGATGCCGTGCGAACTCATGGGTCCCGAGCCAAGGAATTATCTCGACAAATGAGCGCTTCTCATGGGCATTTTGGCAAGATGGCAGCGGTTTTCCGTTCGCGGGCAATGGCAGGTAATGAATGGAGCTATTGGCAAGAACGAAAAACCGTCTGATATGAAACCCAAATGCACATGGGAAGTGCTCAGGCTCAGAGGTCTGGCCCTGGGACAGATTCGATGAAAGGTCATGATCGGCAGGAGTGTCCATGCCCACACAGCAGCGCATCGACAAGTTCACCCGCATCGCCCATTTGCGCGACCTGGACGCCGCAGTGGTGCTGGAGGACATACACGACCCGCACAACGCCGCCGCCGCGTTTCGCAGTTGCGATGCATTTGGCGTGCAGAACGTGCATGTCGTCTTCGACCAGGAAAAGCCCTTCAACCCGAAGAAAACCGGCAAGAAGACCTCTGGCCATGCCAACAAGTGGCTGGATTTTCACCTGCACCACGGCACCGAAGCCGCCATTGCATCCTTGCGCGAATCCGGCCACACGTTGATCGCTACCTATGTGGATCCCGGCGCCAGGCCATTGCCGGAAATCGACCTGACCGCCATCAGGCGGCCTGCCTTCGTCTTCGGCAACGAACACCGCGGCATTTCCGATCAAATGCGCAAGGCCGCGGATATTCTGACATACATTCCCATGATCGGCCTGGCGGAAAGCTTCAACCTGTCCGTTTCCGTTTCGCTGGTGCTTTACGAATACTTCGGCCAGACCCGCCTTGCCCGGCTTCCCGCGCAGGTTGACTTGCGCCCCACTCCCGGCCAAGCACATGACGCCCTGCTGCGCCGCTGGCTGAAAATCTGAAACCCTAGGCTCAGGACTCATAAAGAAGCATGCCAGATGTGGCGATTAGGCGAAATATCAGCGCTCTTGCGCCCGCAGGTAATACCTGAAGGTATTTCCAAGGGTGCAAGGGCGCTGAGATGAAGCATAAACGCCACAAATGGCGTGAAAATTTATGGGTCCTGAGCCTAACAAGGAACCCGCGCCCATGCCCTATTGCTATGACTGGCCCCGCCCCGCCGTTACGGCGGATGTATGCGCCCTGGCTCGCGATCCGCAAGAGCAGTGGCATGTGCTGCTCATCCGCCGCGGCAACGAGCCATTCAAGGGCATGCTGGCCCTGCCCGGAGGGTTTCTCGACGTCGACTCGGAAGATCTGCAAACCACAGCCCGGCGTGAACTGAAGGAGGAAACCGGGCTGAGTGCACCGGATGACATGCCGCTGGTGGGCATATACTCCCGCCCCGGACGCGACCCGCGTGGCCATACCGTAACCGGCGTATGGCTGGCGCTTTACCGCTGGCCCGCCCCCGCACCACAAGCCGCCGACGATGCTGCCGAAGCCATGTGGATGCCCGTGCGGCAGGTGCGGCCGCCCCTGGCCTTCGACCACCACGAGGTGCTGGCCGATGCCCTGCGCCTGGCCGAGCGCATGCATGGTTAACGCGGCATGACCCGCCGTGTTAACCTTCCGTTATCATCCTGCTGGCGTGCACGGGTAAAAAAACATATAACGCTCCCAACAACGAAACACGGCACGACAGGGAGCCAGCCACCGTGAACGACGCGCTGAACAGGGAAACGGACACCGCCGACGCCGAGGCGCTCATCCGCGAGCGCGAGGCCCGCAACGCCGCCCTGCGTCATATCATCGACGCCTGGGACGAAGCGCTGCTTTCCGGCGTGCATCCGGAACAGATGGCCTCCGCCATGCTCTATGCCGCCATTTCCGAACTGGTCGGCGCCCATGGCGAGGACAAGGTGGCGGAGATGATCGCCTCCCTGCCCGAGCGCATCCGCCACGGAGAATACACACTCTACGAAACGAGCCACTGACAACGGAATTCGAGACGACCTCTACTCCCGCTCACTACTTGCTTGCACTTGCACACACACTGCACACGCACACACGGAAAGGGCCCGGGCCGAACATGGCCGGGGCCTTTTTCGTTGGTGCCGGCGGATGAACATGCCGCGGAAACAGGAAAAACCAGCCTCTGATTACGCAGGCGCGGATCTGTGCCATTATGGACCAGTCCGCCCCTCGCGTTAGTCATTTCTTCACGCTGGCATTGCCAGCACGCCTCGGCATGACCATAGTATCGTCAACAAGTCATTATTCGGGGAGCTTGCGATCATGGGCCTGACTCCGGTCGAAATCATCCTCTATGGGCTGCTGGCCGCCAGCGTGCTGCTGCTGGCGCTGATGGTGCTGTGGCATTTTACCCGCACGGGACAGCGCCAATTGCACCAATGGCGGGAAAATCGCAAGCGCAAGCCGGATGCCTTCCTGGCGCTGCAGACCGACAACACCCGCCTGAAGGCCGAACACGCCATGATGGCCCGCAAGCTGGAACTGGTGATGGAAAAGGCGCGCGCCTTCGCCACCGAAAAGGAGGCCGAAGCCTCCCGCGCCATCAACCGCGCCGGCAAGCTGGCCGAGAAACTGACCGCCGCCCAAGAAACCATCGCCGCGCATGAACAGACCATCGCCAGCCTGCACAAGGAGCTGGAACAGACACGACAGGAGCTGGCTGAAACACAAAAACGCGCAGACACACTTTATGCGCGCCGTTCCGAGCTGGAATTGCAGCTGCAGGAGCAGGTGGACAAGCTTCAGGCCACAAGCACTGCGCTGCGCCATCGCGGCGAGGAGCTGACAGAGGCGCGCCAGGCCGCCAGGATGCTGCGCGCCGACCTACGCGAGATGCAACGCCACGCCAAGGCTCTGGAGCAGGACCGCAAGGACCTGTTGAAGCAAGGTGCCCGGCTGGAAAAAGAGCTGGAGGAACACCGCAAGGCCCACATCACGCTGGAACGCAAACTGGCCGAAGAGCGCGCCCGCTTCCTGCGCGAGAAGATGGAGCTGCAGGACAAGGTTGCGGAACTGGCTGCAAAGCTGGCGGAAAAGGAGGCCGAGCTGCTCGCCGTGCAAGGTGGCGCGCAAGCCGGAAACGGCACGGAAAAACACCGCGCATCGGCTTGAACAAGCACTGCCATATCGACACGCCGGATCAACAAAAAGGCTCCACCGAGCATTCCTTCGGTGGAGCCCGCCACTGCCGTCATGGCGCGACTGTCATGGGGAGAGCGTCGCTCAGAACGGGTTCCACGTGGGCCGGCCGGTGATTTTCAGGTAGCCCAGGTTCGCCCCCAGCCGCCAGCCGACACCGCTGCGCACCGGCATCACGGTGATCTGCTCGTTGCCATAGGCGCTCACGCCAAATCCCGCCACCAGATAGGCCGAGCCTGAAATGCCCGGCATTCGTCCGAAGATGGCCCGAGGCGTGGCGATGTCGTACACCAGCATCAACACCTTCGCGCCTTCGCCACCGGCATCGAAGCCAATGCTCGGCCCCTGCCAGAAAATCTTCTGCCGCCGCCCATTCTTCATGTAGAGCCAGCCTTCACCATAGCGCAGGCCTGCCACGAAGGCACCAGAGGCCTCCTCGCCCAGCACATAGCCCGTGGGCCGCCCGCGTTTGGCAAACACCGACTCGATCGCCCGCGCCAGGCCACGCGTGGTGGTGCCGAAAAACTTGTGCCCCACCTGCACGATTTCGTCGGCGCTGAACGTATCACCCTTCAGCCCCTTTTCCGCTGGTGCGGCTACCGGCTGCACACGCGCCTGCGCTGGCGCATCTGTCCAGGCCTGTTGCGCCTGCGCCGCGCCCATGCCCAGCGCCACCAGCATTGCCCCCGCCATCAGCAGCATCCGCCTGTTCATGGCTATCTCCTTCGTTTCCATCCGGATGGTCAGCGACAAGCAAGCCCTGCCTTGCCACACGCCCACGCACATGCCACACGCACATGGCGGCATCACGGCCACAATCGGGCCAGACACTGGTCATGCGGCTTTGTCTCAAGCATTTTGAGTCAAAAGGATTAGCGATCTCTTAACCTCTGCACGCACCGCCATGATCGCTCTGTCCAATCTTTCCATAAATTCCTGACCGGTCATTCCTTGAAATGCTGCCTGACCGACAACACATGGAATGACCGAAGCAGGGAGCGGGACTATCCGGGCCCGTTGTTCATGCCCCGATATTCCGCGGTGTCCCAAACCATGATGAAACAGACAACGCAGCGGCACACACGGCCGCCGCGCCAGGATGACTATGCCCTGCCTCACACCGCAAGATTGCAAACACGGAAAGGATACAACCATGAACACTCAATCTCGGGCCGGGGCCGCACAGTCGGAAGATATGCGAGCCCTGCCACTAAACTGGAAATGGGTGCTGGCACAAGGCATTCTCACGCTGGTGCTTGGCACGGTAGCTTTCTTCTTCGCGACTGCAGCAACGCTGGCCACCATCTACGTTTTCGCCGGCTTCATGGCCGCCGGCGGCATCATCCAGATCACCCAGAGCATTCTGGACAAAGACATCCGCTGGTCGCAGCGGCTGGTCAATGCACTTGTCGGCATAATCTACATCATTGCCTCGCTGCTGATGTTCGCCAATCCCCTGGCCGCCAGCGTGGTGCTCACCGTCATCATCGCCTCCCTGTTCGTGGCCATCGGCATCACCCGGCTGGTAGCCGCCTTCCGCACAGGTGTCAGCGGTGCAAACCGTTTCTGGCTCATCCTGTTCGGGCTGGTGAACATCGGTTTCGGGCTGTATGTAGTTTACGCCCTGCCGCAAGTAGCACTTTGGTTCCTTGGCCTGATGGTCTCTATCGAGATGATTATGCACGGCTGGCTGCTAGGGTCTGGTCTCAATAAATGAGTACTTCTCATGGGCATTTTGGCAAAATAGCAGCGGTTTTTCGTTCGCAGGCAATAGTGGAGCTATTGGCAAGAACGAAAAACCGTCTGATATGAAGCCAAAATGCACATGGGGAGT
>JAJRRZ010000183.1 GCA_024279045.1 Alphaproteobacteria bacterium | reverse complement strand
TTGAGGAAAAATGAAACAAAATCCCCGCTTTCCAGGCTTGAAAAGCAGCCGCCTCCAGGACTGAAGGCCACACAAGCCGCCAATCAAGCTCCCCCTGCCAGCCAGCACGGCCAAATCATGGTGTTTCCGGAAGTGTCCAATTGAGTCCGGAGCCTAGGGTCTGGACTCAATACTTGAGCACTCCCCATGTACATTTTGGCTTCATATCAGACGGTTTTTCGTTCTTGCCAATAGCTCCACTATTGCCTGCGAACGAAAAACCGCTGCTATTTTGCCAAAATGCCCATGAAAAGCACTCATTTATTGAGACCATACCCTAGTCTGTCGTGAAAAAGTCTTGTGGCGATGCTGTCAGCCAAAATGCTTTTCTTACCGAACGGCTGTGTATTGTGCCGACTTTCGGCGACACTGCGCCGACATGGCAGAATTTTTTGATCGGGGAAAAATAGCATGGCTTTGCGCCATCACGGCGCAAGACATTGCGGTTTCCAATGTGTCATGTGGGGCATTTTCCTGTTCATGCATCGCTTTGTGGACAGCTCGCGTTCGACTATGTAGTGCAAATGGATGCCCTGCAAAATCGGGGGCGCCAGTTGCACTTGCTGCTGGCAATCGGGCCTTGCAACGCAGCATCGCCAGGGGGAGCGGATGGTTGCGAACAGATGGAAATTGCTGTTGCCGATGTTGCTGGCAACGCTCATGTTGCTGGTGGCGAACATCAACGCCCGCGCACAGCAGGCCAGCCAGCATGAAGATGCTTCGCGCCAGCCGCTGGTGGTTCTCACCAAGCCCATCGCACCGTTTGTCATGGTGGATGAACAAGGCGGCGTGCGTGGCTTTTCCATCGATCTGTGGCGCGCCGTGGCTGCCCGCATGGGGCGGGATTTCACTTTTCGCCCGCTGCCCGACCTGAAGACGATGCTGGCCGATATTCGCGCCGGCAAGGGCGATGTGGCCATTGCCGCCATCACCATCACCGCCGAACGCGAACGGCAGATGGATTTCTCCCAGCCCTATTTTCGCTCCGGCCTGCAAATAATGGTGCGCAATGACAACGGCGGCGGGCTGCTGGCGCAAGCCAGAGACGTGTTGCGCGGGCTGGCAGCCTCGCATGGCTTTCGGCTGGCGCTTTACACGTTGCTGATCATCATCCTGCTGGCGGCTCATCTCATCTGGCTGGTGGAACGGCGGCGCAATGAAGAGCATTTTCATCGCAGCTACCTGCATGGCATATGGGATGGCGCCTACTGGGCGCTGGTTACCATCTCCACCGTTGGTTATGGCGACAAGGTGCCGCGCACACAGGCGGGGCGGGCGGTGAGCATGGTGCTCATCGTTGTGGGCTACATGGCCTACGCCTGGTTCACCGCCACCATTGCCGCCACGCTCACGGTGGCCAACCTGAAAGGCGACATCAACGGCCCGGACGACCTGCGCGGGCGCGTGGTGGCCACGGTGGCGCAGTCCACCAGCGCTGCCTGGCTACGGCAGCGGCCCGGAGTGCGGCTGCGCGAGGTGGCGCGCATCGAACAGGCCTACGACTTGCTGGCGCGCGGCGAGGTGGATGCGGTGGTCTATGACTTTCCGGCGCTGCGGTATCATGTGCTGAATGATGCACAAAGGCGCTTCGTCGTGGTGGGACCGGTATTCAAGGGCGAAGACTACGGCATAGCCCTGCAGCAAGGCTCGCCCTTGCGCGAAGAACTGAACCGCGCATTGCTGCAGGTGCTGGAAGGCGGCGATTACCAACGCCTGTACCGCAAGTGGTTCGGCGCCAATCCGCATTGAGCCCGGCAACGACGGCGGCGGCATTCCTCTCTTGCTTCGGCATGGCCATTGCTCGCATTTGACGGCGGTCAATGCTGCGCCTCTCGCTGCAATGATAGCCTGCATGGGCAGGGAGAAGCGGCGCCATGCAGGATTTTCAAGTGATCAATCGGGCGCATTTCCTTCTGGCTCTGTTGCTGGCGGCAGGAGTGCTTGTGATGTGGATGATGTGGGGTGGTAATGCCTCCGCGTCTCTGGCTGCTTCCACCCTGCCCATGTCAAAGCCGGAACAGGAACTGGTGCGGCTGGTGCGACAGGATTGTGGCTCCTGCCACGGGCTGACGCTGAAGGGCGGGCTGGGCAAGCCGCTGCTGCCCGAAAACCTGGCCGGGCGAGATGCCGAAACACTGGCGGAAATCATCCTTGATGGCATTCCCGGCACGCCGATGCCGCCGTGGCGCGCCATTTTGCAGCGCAATGATGCGCTGTGGATCGCGCGCAAGCTGAAGGAGGGCTTTCCCGATGCGTCGCCGTGATGTGCTGGGGTTCGGGGCATTGGGGCTCCTGGGCGGGCTGGCCACTACTGGAACGTCGGTCATGCCGGGCACACAGGCCGTTGGCGGCAACGAGCAATGCACCTGCCGCGGCACGGGCACGCTGGGCATCGTCATCGAGCGCGCCAGCGGCAGCGTGCTGGTGGTAGACAATGCCGCGCGCCAGATAGTGGCGCGGGTGGAAGGGCTGGGCGACTTGTCGCATGCCTCCGCCGTGTTCTCGCCGGACGAGCGCTTCGCCTACATATTCGGGCGCGATGGCGGGTTGACGAAAGTCGATCTGCTGCATCCGCGCATCGTGAAGCGCATCATCCAGGGCGGCAATTCCATCGGCGGGGCAATCTCCGACGACGGGCGGCTGATAGCCGTGTCGAACTACAAACCCGGCGGGGTGAAGGTATTTTCCGCCGATGACCTCTCGCTGGTGGCGGACATTCCGGCAAGTTGGCCGGGCGGGCGCTCGAAGGTCGTCGGATTGGTGGATGCGCCGGGGCGGCGTTTCCTGTTCTCGCTGTATGAGGCAGGCGACATCCGGATGGCGGATTTTTCCGGCTCCGGAGCGCCGCGGGTACGGAGTATCGGACAGGCGGGAGATCAGCCCTATGACGCGCTGATTACCGCCGATGGCCGCTACTACATTGCCGGGCTGTTCGGCGAGGATGGCATGGCGCTGGTGGACCTGTGGGCCGAGGAGCCGTCGGAGGGCCTGAAGGTGCGGCGCATCCTCGACGGTTACGGGCGTGGCGAGAAAAAGCTGCCGGTTTACAAGATGCCCCACCTGGAGGGCTGGACACAGGCGGGGGGCGACTTCTTCCTGCCCGCCGTGGGGCGGCACGAGGTGCTGGTGATGGATGGGCGTTCGTTCGAGCTGAACGGGCGCATTCCCGTGGCTGGCCAGCCTGTATTCGTCATGGCGCGGCCTGATGGGCGCTTCCTCTGGGTCAACTTCGCCGTACCCGACAATCACATCATCCAGATCATCGACACCCCCTCGCGCAAGGTGGTGCACACACTCAAGCCCGGTCGCGGAGTGATGCACATGGAGTTCGTCAGCCGCGGGGCGGAGGTGTGGATGTCGGTGCGCGACGAGAACCGCATCGACATCTTCGACACGCACACCTTCAAGAAGATCACTTCGCTGCAAGCGCGTGCACCGTCGGGCATTTTCTTCACGCCCAGGGCGCACCGCATCGGACTGTAGAAACTCTGCCCAGGAGCACGGCAGACAGGCACGGCAGACAGGCACGGCAGACAGGCACGGCAGACGTGCAAGGCAAGCAGGTCAGGCAAGCGAGGCAGGCAAACAGGACAGAAAAGCAGGGACAAGGCCACAGGCAAGGGACAAGGAAGGGAAACGATGCACATACCTGTTGCCAAACAGGCGCAAGCGCCACCACTGCTGCGCGATGCGCTCAACATGGCGCTGCTGGATGGCTGGCAGCGCGACTTTCCTCTCTCCTCCTGTCCCTTTGCCACCATCGGCTGGTCGCTGGGGTTGACAGAAGCGCAGGTCATCAAGCGGTTGCGCAAGCTGCATGCGGAAGGTTTCATCAGCCGCATCGGTGCGGTGGTGCGGCCCAATACGGTAGGAGCCAGCACGCTGGCGGCGCTGCGCGTGCCACGGCAACGGCTGGAAGAAGTGGCCGCGCTGGTGTCGGCCCAGCCGGAAGTTACGCACAATTACGAGCGCGAACATGACGTCAATCTGTGGTTCGTCCTGACCGCATCAGACCGGCGGGCCGTGTCGGCGGCGCTGCAACGCATTGCGCGGGCAACGGGGCTGACGGTGCTTGACCTGCCGTTGCGCCGTGCCTTTCACATCGACCTCGGCTTTGCCCTGCCGGGAAGTGGGCGGACACACCTGCCGCACAATACCGGAGCGGAAGAAGCGCCACCGACATTGGAAATCACGGAGTTCGACCGTCGGCTGCTGGCAGCCATCGAAGATGGTCTGCCGCTGGCCCCCGCGCCATTCATGGAGGTGGCCTCATGGCTGGAATGCTCGGAGACGGAAGTCATTGGACGTCTGACTCTGTTGCGTGAAAGTGGCGTCATCCGCCGCTTCGGCGTGGTGGTGCGTCATCGCAAGCTGGGGTTTTGCGCCAATGCCATGGTGGTGTGGAACGTGCCGGACGAACTGGTGGCGCGGGCTGGTGCTGTATTGGCGCAGGGCGCCGGGGTAACGTTGTGTTACGAGCGCCGCCGCCAGCCACCGGAATGGCCCTACAACCTGTTCTGCATGATCCACGGTCAGGCACGCGATGCCGTGCGCCGCCGCGTGAGCGAGCTGGCCGGGCTGTTGCGCGATGAACTGGGGCGAGAGATTGCGCACGAGGCCTTGTTCTCCAGGCGCTGCTTCAAGCAACGCGGGGCGCGCTTCTCGCTGCCCGGCGGGAGGAATGCATGAGCATGGCACGCGCACAGATCGCAGCCGCCACCGCCCTGCCCGCAGGGCTGGATATCATCGACGCCCGCATCATCGATCACCTGCAGGATGGCATTGCGCTGACAGGGCGGCCCTTCACCCGGGCGGCGATGCGATTGGAGATTGACGAAGCCGATCTGCTGGCCCGCCTGCACCGCCTGCTGCGGGACGGTTTCGCCACACGCTTCGGCCCGCTGATCAATGCCGATGCCGCCGGTGGCGCCTACATGCTGGCAGCGCTGGCCGCACCACAGGAGCGTTTCGAGGAAGTGGCGAACATCGTCAACGGCTTTGCGGAAGTGGCGCACAACTATGCGCGCGATCATCACTTCAACATGTGGTTCGTGCTGGCGGCGGCCTCGCGGCAGCGGGTGCAGGAGGTGGCCGATGCCATTGAGCGGCGCACGGGGCTGCGCGTGCTGCGGTTGCCGAAGCTGCGGGAATATTTCGTCGATTTCCGCGTGCGGCTGCTGGCGGAACAGCCCCTGTCTTCCGGCGATTCCCGCATCAGCCGGAAAAAGCCCGCACATGCCGCGCTGACAGAGGCCGACAAGGACCTGCTGGCGGTGATGCAGGCAGGGTTGGAACCGGTGGCGGATGTCTGGGCGCAGCCGGCGCGGCGGCTGGGCATGACGGAAGATGACGTGTTGCGGCGGCTGCGGAAATTGCTGGACGCAGGCGTCATTCGCCGCATCGCGCTGGTGCCCAATCATTACCGACTGGGTCTGCGTGCCAACGGCATGACGGTGTGGGACGTGGACGATGCGCACATCGATGCACTGGGAACGCGCCTCGGTGAGCTGCCTTTCGTCAGCCATTGCTACCATCGCCCGCGCCAGCCGGGCTGGCGCTACAACCTGTTCGCCATGGTGCACGGGCACAATGGGGCGGAAATGCAGATGCAGGTGGCGCAACTCGCGCAACTGCTGAGCGATGCGGCTCGCGCAGGCGAGGTGCTGCGCTCCACGCGCATTCTCAAGAAGAGCGGCGTGCGGCTGTTTGCCGAGGAAGCGGCGCGGCAACCCGGAGAGGATTGACGGATGTTTCGGTTGAGCCCCTACATGAACATGCTGGTGCATGACGACTGGCCCGCGCCACGCCAGGGCGACAACAACGGTGGCGACACGGCGGGGCGGCACGTGCGCCCGACGGGCCCGGTGGTCATCTGGAATCTCATCCGCCGCTGCAACCTGTTGTGCAAGCACTGCTACGCCATCTCCGGCAATGCCGATTTTCCCGGCGAACTGACATTCGAACAGGTCTGCGCGGTGATGGATGACCTGAAGGATTTTGGCGTACCTGCGCTGATCCTCTCCGGTGGTGAGCCGCTGCTGCGCCCGGACATCTTCGATATTGCGCGGCGCGCGAAGGAGATGGGCTTCTTCACCGCGCTTTCCACCAATGGCGTGCTCATCGACGAGCGTATCATACCGGTGCTGCGCGAGATTGGCTTCGACTATATCGGTATCTCGCTGGATGGTATCGGCGCGGTGCATGATGCCTTTCGCGGCATGCACGGCGCCTTCGACAAGTCACTGAACGCCCTGCGCTTGTGCCGCGACGACGGGCTGCCGGTGGGCTTGCGTTTCACCATGACTCGCGACAACGCACATCAGTTCGAGGAAATGATCGGCCTGGCCATCGCGGAAGACATTCCGCGCTTCTACGTCTCGCACCTGGTCTATGCCGGACGCGGCAACAAGAACCGCATGGATGATACCGACATCCGCCTGACGCGCCAGACCATGCTGCGGCTGTTCGCCTGGGCAGAGGAAGAGGCCCACGCCGAGTCGGGGCGGCAGATCGTAACCGGCAACAACGATGCCGATGGTGTGTTCCTGCTGTTGTGGGCGCGCGAACATTACCCCGACCGGGTGGCGCGGCTGGAGCAGGAGCTGCGCCGCTGGGGTGGCAATGCATCAGGCATGATGGTGGCCAACATCGATAACGTCGGCGATGTGCACCCCGATACCATGTGGTGGCACTACACGCTGGGCAACGTGAAGCAGCGGCCCTTCTCCGAGATCTGGGAGGATGTGTCCGATCCGTTGATGGCCGGACTGAAGCAGCGCCCCCGACCCGTGCATGGGCGCTGCGGCAGGTGTCGGCATCTGGATATCTGTAACGGCAACACGCGGGTGCGCGCCCAGCAGCTCACTGGCGATGCCTGGGCGGAAGATCCGGCCTGTTACCTGTCCGATGAGGAGATAGGCGTGCGGGATGGTGTGCGGCAGGTGGTGCTTACGCCCTTCCGCCGGGTTCATCGTCGCAACATTGATGCGGCGCGCGCAAAGTGATGCGAACCGTGGCTCCCGCGTGAATTTCCAGCTGCTGCCTTTCTGGACAACTCCATGAACTCCAAATCCTGGCCGATATTAGGCTCAGGACTCATAAAGAGGCATGGTAGATGCGTCATTTGCACAAAATATCAGCGTTCTTTTGCCCGCCGGGAATACCCGTAGGTATTTCCAAGGGTAAAAGGGCGCTGATATGCAGTGCAAATGGCGCAGATGCCGTGCAAATTTATGGGTACTGAGCCTAGGGTCTGGACTCAATACCTGAGCACTACCCATGGGCATTTTGGCTTCATATCAGACGGTTTTTCGTTCTTGCCAATAGCTCCACTATTGCCCGCGAACGAAAAACCGCTGCCAATTTGCCAAAATGCCCATGAAAAGCACTCATTTATTGAGACCATACCCCAAGTCGTCAGGGACATTTCTGTGCTGCTCATCAGCATATTGAGTTGTGCTGGAGCTTGTCGAAACGCCTCTTCCAGGCACCCAACTCAAGTCATGAAGTTTTCGGAGACGTCCTCTTGCAATTTCCGCACGAATTGCGCCAATGGCTCCTGCGCGCCGTTGGCGCTTCTTTTCTTCAATCACGGGGAATGCCGCAAATGGGCAAGAATGACGGGCACGTCAAGGATCGCCACGAAAGAAAATATCGCATCGCGCCACTGAGCGAGTTGGAGGAGGAGGCCGAGTGCCATCCCTGCATGGATGCCGACGCCTATCGTCTGGCGTGGGAGGATCCGGATTATCTGCGCCTGCCGGAACTGCGTGGGTTGCGGTTGATGATGGAGTACCACAAGCCCGACCGTGCCTTACGCATGCGCGGTATCCGCCGAACGGTGGTGGTGTTCGGCTCCGCCCGCACCCTGCCGGAGGAAGTGGCGCTGAAGCGCGTCGCCGCGGCCCGCGAGGCGCTGAAGAAAGACCCCAACGATGAAGCCCTGATCGCTGCGCTGAAAAAGACGGAGCGCGACCTGGTCAATTCCCGCTGGTATGAGGAGGCGCGCCGCTTCGCCGCGCTGATGGCCGCGGATGCGCTGGTGCACGGGCGCGATGACCTGGCCATCATGACCGGCGGCGGGCCGGGCATCATGGAGGCGGCCAATCGCGGCGCATGGGAGGCCGGCGCACCCTCCGCGGCGCTGAACATCACCCTGCCGCACGAGCAAGTGCCGAACCGATACATCACCCCGGAGCTGTGCTTCGATTTCCACTATTTCGCCATTCGCAAGATGCACTTCATGCTGCGCGCCATTGCCATGGTGGTGTTTCCCGGCGGCTTCGGCACGCTGGACGAGTTGTTCAAGGCGCTGACGCTGATCCAGACGAAAAAATCCCGCCTCATGCCGGTGGTGATGGTGGGGCGCGATTTCTGGCAACGGCTGATCGACTTCGACCTGCTGGTAGAGGTGGGCAACATCAGCCCGGAGGACGTGGATCTGTTCACCATCGTCGATACGGCGGAAGAGGCTGTCGCCGCCATTCACGACTTCTACGGCGGCAACCCGCTGAGCAACGGCGCGGTGTGATTTACCGCGCGGTGGCGCGGTCGTTGACAGAGCAGCGGCCTTGTGCGTTGTTGCCCGCAACACTCAACAGCCAGCCGATGGAACAGCCATGACCGACAAGCCGAGCGATACCACGCTGGACACCGTGGAAGAGGCGTTGCAGGCCTTCCGTGAAGGCGAGATGGTGGTCGTCGTCGACGATGCCGACCGCGAGAACGAGGGCGACCTCATCGCCGCCGCCTCCACCATCACGCCGGAACAGATGGCGTTCATGATCCGCCATACCTCCGGCATCATCTGCGCGCCGATGACGCCGGAAGACGCGCGCCGGCTGAACCTCGACCCGATGGTGGCGGTGAACGACGCACCGCTGGCCACGGCCTTCACCGTGTCGGTGGACTATCGCAAGGGGCTGACCACGGGCATTTCCGCCGCGGAGCGCACCGCCACGGTGCGGGCGCTGGCCGATCCGCGCTGCCAGCCGGAAGACTTCGTGCGCCCGGGGCATGTGTTTCCGCTGGTGGCGCGGCGCGGTGGGGTGTTGATGCGCTCCGGCCATACGGAGGCGGCGGTGGATCTGTGCAAGCTGGCCGGGCTGCCGCCAGTGGGCGTGATCTCCGAGCTGGTCAACGATGATGGCTCGGTGAAGCGCGGGCCGGAAGTG
This sequence comes from Alphaproteobacteria bacterium, assembly GCA_024279045.1. Classification (GTDB taxonomy): domain Bacteria; phylum Pseudomonadota; class Alphaproteobacteria; order Rhizobiales; family Aestuariivirgaceae; genus Thermopetrobacter. The sequence goes on along the minus strand of JAJRRZ010000183.1, from coordinate 844 downwards.
CTGGCCTTCGCCCGAGAACACGGCTTCAGGATCATCTCCGTGGCCGATCTCATTGCCTATCGCCGCAGCCGCGAGAAGCTGGTGGAGCGGGTGGCCGAGTTCGATCTGGACACCCCTGCCGGCCCGGCGCATGCCATTGCCTATGCCACACCATTCGACCCGGTGCAGCATCTGGCGCTGGTGTTCGGCGAAACATCGCCCGATGCGCCGGTGCTTACCCGCTTGCATCGCGAAAACGTCTTGCACGATGTGTTCGGCACCGGCAACGGACTGGCCGCGGTGTTCGAGCGCTTCCGGCGCGAGGGCGGCGGCGTGCTGGTATATCTGCGCGAGGGCGCCACTGGCGTGCCGGCGCAGCCCATGGCCGAGCTGGCCGGTGCGACGGAAGAGCGCGAAGATACCGAAAGCGCGAAAGAGCGCGAGAAGGAATGGCGCGACGTTGGCCTGGGTGCGCAGATATTGCGCGATCTGGGTCTGAAGCGCATCCGCCTGCTATCCTCTTCCGATCACCACTATGTCGGCCTGTCCGGTTTCGGTATCGAGATCATCGAAACAGTGGGGTTGCAGGCTCAGAACCCATGAAGAGGCATGGCAGATGCGTCATTTGCGCATGATATCAGCATTCTTTTGCCCGCCGGGAATGCCTGTCGGTTTTTCCAAGGGCAAAAGGGCGCTGACATGCAGCGCGAATGGTTTGGGATGCTGTGCTAGGGTCTGGTCTCAATAAATGAGTGCTTCTCATGGGCATTTTGGCAAAATAGCAGCGGTTTTTCGTTCGCAGGCAATAGTGGAGCTATTGGCAAGAACGAAAAACCGTCTGATATGAAGCCAAAATGCACATGGG